>NZ_JAKFZO010000005.1:0-231398 GCF_021654175.1 Pseudoalteromonas sp. MMG024 | reverse complement strand
GCTTAACTAAGCGGCTTTTTTATTGGTAAACATTTATATAACTAAGGAAACACAAGTTAGAATAAAAAAGAATATTCGATTTATTTAAAAACTCAATTTTATCAAAAACTTATCCTTTATAGCAATTTCATCGACAAGATTGCTATTTAAAACGAAAAATGGAAAAATAAGGTTAAAAAATAAGCAGTGATTAACTGTGTGGTTCGATTGGGTTCACACTGCTATAAATTCTACCTAATAATAAGAAATAGCAATGGAAGATGCTCATGCCGATAACGGCTCACAGCAAAGAAAAATAAAGCGCTTAAAAAGTTTAGTAAAGAAATATCAAACCTCTTTACAAACACAAACTGCGTTATTACAACTATCCGAACAAGCAAGTAAAGTATCAGAACTTACCTTGCTCTACCCCGCTATTCAGCAAATTTTAGAAAGCAGCCTGCCATGTAGAAACTTTTATGTGGTGTTATTCAACCCTGATATTGGCGAACTCGAACTTACTTATTTTGTCGACGAGATTGATGGCATTCATTTACCCATTCAAGCGCAACAAACTGGCATGCTCGATAATTCGCTTACTGGCCTCGTATTTAAAACCGGTAAAACCAAACTATTTAATAAAGAACAAATTGCCGATTGCGAAATTAAAGGTGTATGCCGTGTTATGGGCACGCCCTGTGAATACTGGTTAGGTGTGCCAATCCATCACGATGGTCGCGTGATCGGCGTTATGGCAACACAAAGCTATAATGTAAATCAGCCGTTTGATGATAGCCAAATAGCACTATTTGAAACCGTCGCATTCTATTTTAGTACCGCGGTTGAAAGGGTTAAAAAGCGCCAGTATATGGCGCAACAAGTTGCTGAGCGCACAGAGCAGTTAAGCCGCGAAATTGCTCGAAACCAAGATACTATTCGCAAACAAAATATTTTGTATGCGATTTCTAAGCTAGCGACAAAAAGCCTTAATAACCAAGACTTCTTTGAGCGAGTTCACAATATTGTTAACGAAGAAGTGTTCGCTAAAAACCTGTTTATCGCGCTTTATGATCACAGCGAAAATATGATCAGCTGTCCTTACGCTGTAGATGAAATGTCTGTTGATTATCAACCTCGTACCTTCTCTAAGGGGTTAACTGAATTTGTTATTCGTTCAGGTAAAACGGAATTGTTTGACCAAAACCGTATATTAAATGAGGTAGCAAAAGGTCATGTTGAGCTGCCCGCTAAATTTAATAACTCTCCTTTACCAACTTCTTGGATTGGCGTGCCGCTTTATCACCGTCAACAAGTAATTGGAGTATTAGCTTGTCAGGCGTTTAATCACGAATACAGCTACAAACAATCTGATATTGAGCTTATCTCATTTGTCTCAGAGCAAATTTCCAATGTAATCGTAAAACACTTGGCAGATAATCAATTAGAGCAACGAGTAAAAGAAAAAACCGCTGAATTACAGCAAGCCAATATTCATTTGCAATTGCAAATTGAAGAGCGTAAGAAAATTGAGCGTCAGTTATTTCACGATGCCCACCATGATAATTTAACAGGCTTAGCAAACCGAAGTTTGTTTATTTCTCAATTAGACAAAACCCTGCAACGCCATAAGCGGGATAAATCGCACGGCTTTGCTGTGATGTTTATTGACCTCGATAATTTTAAAGATATCAATGATACTCTCGGTCATCATGCTGGCGATAAATTTTTAAAATCGACCGCTAACGAATTTTCTACCTGCATTCGTGAACATGATTTACTGGCTCGTTTTGGTGGTGATGAATTTGTTATTTTATTAACTCATTTACAGCACAAAGACGAAGCTGAGCTTATCGCTAAGCGCATTATCAAATTAATGAACAAGCCTTTTTGTATTAATGAGTTATGCGTTAAAAGCGGGGCAAGCATTGGTATTGCATACAGCAATAAAGCCTATACCAGCACAGATCAAATTATTCGTGACGCAGACAGTGCTATGTACCAAGCGAAGAAATCAGGTAAAGGTACCATTGAGCTCAGCGCTGAACATCTAGAGCCAAGAAGTAGCCTGATTTGCCCGACAGAAATTAACGCTGGGCAACTGAGTTTTGCCAAATCGAATGTGATTGATCTGCATAAAGATCACAGTGTCGCTACTTTTTACAATCCACAGCTAACACTGGAGTCAGGTGCAACAATAGCCCTTGCTCATTTATTACAAGAACAACATGCAGCAATTGATTACTGTGATTACTTACTAAATCAAATTCTCCCTCATGTTGTGCAAAATGGTACGGTGTTTTTGCAACTGCATACCAGTATTTTGGCACGTGAATTTGATCGTTTTTACAAAGAACTAAGTAAGTCAGCAAATAATATTTGCTGGTTAATTAACGACAGTAACCTTGCTGAAATGTCGACGACCCAAGTTGATAATCTAGCAAAACTCAAAAAATTAGGATTTAAGATAGGTGTTATTGACGTTGCTCGTCAGCAAATCGATCTTGCAAAGCTAACCTGTGTGGAATTTGATTTTATGCAGTTAGAACTTAACTTTTGTCGAAAGTTAGTCACCGAGAAAATAGCACAGCAACAGCTTGCAGCCTTACTTGCACTAACAAAAGACAGTAAGTGTGAAATTATCGCAACCGGACCTGCCATAGTGAATTTTCAGTCGGCGCTCAAAATACTTGGTATCAACTTATTTTTAAGCCCACTGACGCAAGGCTCTGAGCAGCTATCGCAGTTCGATAAAAGCCAATCACTGCTCAGTAAAACCAATAAAAAGTAAACGTTATTTCTTTAACATGGCGCGTAAGTTAGCAACTCGCGCTTGGCCTTTTTCCATACGTTGTTGTTGGTTTTGCGGTTGTTTTCGCATCTCGTAAGCAAGATCATCTTGTGGCATTTCAGCAACAAAACGACTTAACTCTGGCGTTGCCGTTTCACCAAACATTCTGCGCTCTTTTGCATAGGTTAAGATCAACTCTTGCTGCGCACGAGTAATGCCTACGTAAGCTAAACGCCTTTCTTCTTCAACGTTATCTTCATCAATACTGGTTTGGTGTGGCAACAATCCCTCTTCCATTCCCACCATAAACACATAAGGGTATTCCAAGCCTTTCGATGCGTGTAATGTCAGTAATTGTACTGCATCTGACTCGTCTTCTTCTTCATTGCGTTCAAGCATGTCGCGCAGAGTTAGCTTCATCACTACTTCAGGTAAAGTCAGCGGCAGGTTATCGCTACTGCCAACCAACATATCGGTGATCCAACGATACAGCTCCGACACGTTTTTCATACGCATTTCAGCAGCTTTAGCGCTAGTTGAGGTCTCATACAAATAATCTTCGTAATTAATCTCGCGTACCATGTCTTTTACAGCTTCAAGAGTATCTCCGCGAGTTGCACGGTCTGAAAGCTCAACCACCCAACGGGCAAAACCCATTAACGCATTATAACCACGCCCAGCTAAGCGCGATGATAATTCAGGTTCAAAACACGCAGCAAACAAACTAATGTGCTTTTCATTCGCCAGCGATCCTAATTTCTCAAGTGTGATAGGACCAATTTCACGGCGTGGCGTATTTACGATACGTAAAAAGGCGTTATCGTCATCTTGATTCACCAACAACCTTAAATACGCCATAATGTCTTTAATTTCTGCACGTGAAAAAAACGACATACCGCCGCTAATTTTGTACGGAATATGGCTTCCCATTAAGGCTTTTTCAAATACCCTTGCTTGGTGATTACCACGATACAAAATTGCGTAATCTTTATAGCTGGTGCGCTTCATAAACTTATGCGAAATAATCTCAGCAACCACTCTCTCAGCTTCATGCTCTTCATCTTTTGTCGCAATAACTTTAATCTGTTCGCCATAAGCTAATTCACTAAATAACTTTTTATCAAACACGTGCGGGTTATTAGCAATCAGAATGTTGGCAGATTTAAGAATACGCCCCGCACTACGATAATTTTGCTCAAGTTTAATTAAACGTAATCCGGGAAAGTCTTTACTCAACAGCACTAGATTTTGTGGTTTTGCCCCGCGCCAAGAATAGATACTTTGATCATCATCGCCTACCACGGTAAAGCGCGCTCGCTCACCCACTAACAGTTTAACTAATTGGTATTGGCTGGTGTTAGTATCTTGATATTCATCCACCAACAAATAGCGAAAGCGATTTTGCCAGCGTTTACGCACCTCAGGCTTAGCGCTTAGCAGCAAAGTTGGGATCATAATTAAATCATCAAAATCGAGCGCGTTATAGGCGCGTAATTGATTTTGAAAACGTGCATAAAGCTGAGCAAATTGTACTTTTTGTTGCTCTCTGGCTTCTGCAATGGCCTGCTGTGGCAAAATCAGGTCATTTTTCCAATTAGAAATCTGCATTTTTAACAGGTTAAGTAAGTCTTTATCGCCTTTTAATTCGGGTTCTGTTAAATCAGCCAAGAGTTTGTTGCTATCTTGGTCGTCAAATAATGAAAAACCTGGTTTATATCCCAGTGCATCTAGCTCTTTTTTAACAATTTCCAAGCCAAGCGTGTGAAACGTAGAAACCCATAACCCTTTCGCTTCTTGCTTACCCAGTGTTTGTGCCACACGCTCACGCATTTCTTTAGCTGCTTTATTGGTAAAGGTTACCGCCGCAATATTGCGTGCCTTGTATTCGCACTTTTGCACTAAGTAGGCAATTTTATTTGTGATTACACGGGTTTTACCTGAGCCAGCGCCTGCCAGCACTAGGCACGGACCACTGATATATTTAACCGCTTCATCTTGTTTAGGATTGAGTTTCATTAAAATCGCTTGCATTAATACAACAAAGAAAGGGATTTTAAAATGCAGCTATGTCAGGCGCAAGGATTGTCTTTGCCTGCACGCCCTGATGGGTTAAACTAAACACAGTTTTTATTACTAGAATTTGACTATGATTAACCCAGCTAAACTTGAAGAAATTGCCAAGCAAATTACTGAAAACATGCCACAAGGTGTTAAAAACTTAGCAGATACATTGGAAGGCAAAACGAAACAAGCTATTCAAAATAAATTAAGTGAAATGGATTTTGTTAGCCGTGAAGATTTTGAAGTACAAAGCCAAGTATTATTAAGAACACGTGAGAAGTTGGCGATTTTAGAGCAACGTGTGAACGAACTAGAAGCAAAGCTTGCCGATAAAGACGCAGAATAAAAAAGAAGCTAAAGCGCTTCTTTTTCCTGTGCTTTTAATTTTGCTAACTCGCTGTTGAATGCGTCTAAAAACCAGCGATGCTCTACTAAAAAGTTATTTGAAAAGTAAACAGAGAAATTTTTGCTTGCTTCAGTAATACTTGCTATATTATCAAGGCTTTGCGAGCGTTTTGATAACGCATGAACAAATACACTCTCCGATAAAAACACCGCATCTAGTCGGTCAGCCAACAGCATTTCAACTAGCGTATCTACATCATTACTAAGAGTTGCTATAGGATAATTATTATCTTGTAGCCACACCTGCGTATTGGTGTTTAAAATAGTGCCGATTTTTGCTTGTTCGCGAAATCCACTGTGTTTCACATCAATTACATTAGATGATTTATAAAACCAGCTCCAATTGTTAATGAGTACCGCATCGCTAATTTTTGCAATACGGTCGCGAAAACGGTTTCGCGTCGCTAAGAAAAAACCATCAACATTGCCACTTCGCATTTCACGCAGCGCCACACCGTAATTTGCAACAAGTTCAAATTCGTAGTTTACTTCCAAGTTATTAAGTACTTGCGTTACTCGCACAATACCTTGCCCTGCAAGCTTTTTATTTTCATTTAAATAAATGTACGGTGGAAAATGCGGTACTGCAAAACGCAGTGTTATTTTTTGCTCTGTCGTTTGTGGTACAACTTGTTCGGCATAGGCATTATTAGCTGTTAAGGCAAAATACGCACTAACGACTAAACACACCTTGAACGGCATTGTTATAAATTTTTGCCACATCGTTCGCCCCATTAATGCTGGTTTCTAAATCTCTAATATGGCCATCGGCCAACCCATATATCCAGCCATGGACTTCTAATGCTTGCCCTCTTTCCCACGCATCCATCACAATATTTGTTTGGCACACATTCTTCACTTGCTCAATGACGTTTATCTCACATAAGCGATCAAACTTTTGCTGCACACTAACAGAACTACTAAGTTGAGTCTCATACTTATCGCGCGCATCGACAACATGACGCAGCCAATTATCGATTAAACCAAGTCGAATGCCGTCAAGAGCTGCTTTTACGCCACCACAGCCATAGTGGCCAACCACCATAATGTGCTTAACTTTTAACACCTCTACTGCATATTGTAGTACAGACAAGCAGTTATGGTCGGTATGTACTACCATATTTGCCACATTTCTATGAACAAACAATTCGCCTGGTAATAAACCAACTATCTCATTAGCGGGTACACGGGAGTCGGCACAGCCGATCCATAAATATTCGGGGTTTTGTTGCATTGAAAGAATCTTAAAAAACTCAGGATCCCGATCCGTTGTTTCTTTTGCCCACGAGCGATTCTTGACAAAAAGATGCGCTAATTTATTCATCAGTGTTTGCGTTCCTGATAGTGTTTAGGCTTTTGCCTGAATTAGAATATTCCTTGGTGTGATTTGCTTTTCACAAAACTCACTGAGTGTAACGCGGTAGCCAAATTGCTCCAAATATAAAACGCGATCTAGCACTAACCAAAGCTCAATCAAACGCCTAAAGCCATGGCGCACTAACTCAATGCGCTGCGTAATCTGACGCCGTAATTTGCCTTGCGCTAAATAAGCTGCGTAATCTATTTGTGCTGGTAAAGTGATATTTTTTTGCTTGGCAGCCCACGTACAAAAATCGCTAAATTCACCGGTGAACAACGCTTTTTTGGCGGACGGCACCGGAAGGTAGCTATCTTTTTCAAGTACATCATCAAGCAAACAATCAAATGCTAAACGCCATACGGTTTCAGTTTCACGTAAACGTGAAATACGTTTACCTGAGGTAACCGTCTCTTGCAGTGCAAGCTTTAAATCACTGGCAGTAAAGGTAACCTGAGATTGCTTGGCAATCTCACTCATTGCAACATACTGTTCAGATTGCTGAAATAAGTGATAACAACACGGTGAAATACTCATTAATTTAGTGCCTTTGGCGACACCATGTTTAATCAGTGCTTGATGCAGCCCACCACAGGCATGAAGTGCCACTGCATGTTGTTCTTGCTGTAAATAATCTGCCGCACGTTCAGATAAAACATCCAATTCAGCCAGTTTAATATCTAAACCAAATTGCTGTGCCAACTGCTGCCCCTGCGCCACCAGTTGAGGCTGTATTTCTACGCTCTGTACCGGCACTTTGTGGGCAAAATGATATAACCGACCTAAATGCCCTTTTCCTGCACACCACTCCAGCAGGGGTAAGTTTTGCTCTGCGGTTTGCATCACAAAACTTTCTAATTGCGCAATTTTGCTGCCTTTTATGCCGTTTGTAAGCCAAAACGGAAATTCAGCTGTTTGCTTATTTGCGCTTGGCAATTGCAATAAGCTTTCAACATTAGCTAATTCAGGAATAAGATTTGCCAAGTAACGCTGCAACTCAACTTGATTGCTTTCAAGTTTTTCAACATCATCGTCAGATAACGCCAGCAGGATTTCCGTTAAATGCGGCCAAGGTATTTCGCGCGATGCAAACGCAACACATTGCCAATAGGCTTGTGTTTTAGTTAATAGCGTATCGATTGCGGTAAAAAGTGCGGTGTGAGACATCTTCAACACAAGCTAAATTTGAATAGCGCTATGATAGCAAATCTTGCTGTGATGTTCAGAATAGAAAATACCCCAATAATTGGGGCATTTAGGTAAGTTGTTTACGTTAGCTATTTGCTACCTGCGCGAGCTTTTGTGCTTTACTCGACAAAAACTGCAAATAGCACGGATTGTTTGTTTCTTCTTGATAAGCATAAGCTAAACGTTGTAAGTGCTCACTAAAGGCAGCGTTATCTTGTTCAGGCACTTCAAATGCAGCCAATACATTTCCGGTTGCGGCACCATGATTGCGATAGTGAAACAAGCTGATGTTCCAATTTGCACCTAAGGTATCAAGAAAACGCTCAAGCGCTCCTGGGTATTCAGGAAACTCAAAACGGAACAAGCGCTCTGATAGCTGCTCACCCGGTTTACCGCCAACCATATAACGCACATGCAATTTAGCAAGCTCGTTATTGGTCATATCAACAAAAGCATAGCCTTTTTCAGTCAACTCTTGTTTTAAGCTCACCAGTTCTGCTTCACCATTACGCAAGCCAACACCAACAAAAATTTCAGCATCGCCTGGACCTGTGTAACGGTAATTAAATTCCGTAATTGAGCGACCATTTAGTGCCTTACAGAAACTTTTAAAACTGCCTTTCTCTTCTTTAATAGTTACCGCTAAAAGTGCTTCGTTATGCTCACCTAGCGCAGTACGCTCTGCCACATAACGTAATCTATCAAAATTAAGGTTTGCACCTGATAAAATTGCCGCAAGGTTTTTACCTTTTGAACCCGTTTGTGCTACCCACTTTTTAAGCCCTGCGAGTGATAAACCGCCAGATGGTTCAGCGACAGCGCGGGTTGAGACAAAAATGTCCTGCATCGCGGCGCAAATTTCATCACTCGAAACGGTAATGACTTCATCACAGTATTTTTGTGCTAAGCGAAAGGTTTCTTTACCAATTATTTTAACTGCAACACCATCAGCAAAACTGCCTACGCGCTCAAGCTCCACGGGTTCACCAGCTTCCATTGCAGCTTTTAAACAGGCGCTATCTTCCGCTTCAACACCAATTACTTTAATGTCAGGTCGCAGTGATTTTAAGTAAATTGACATACCCGCCAATAAACCACCGCCACCAACCGGAATAAATACCGCATCAAGCAATGGCAACTGCTGCATCAGTTCGCGCGCAATGGTACCTTGCCCGATGATCACATCTTTATCATCAAACGGTGGCACAAACACCGCCCCTTCTTTTTCTGCAATTTCCAGTGCATAAGCATTCGCAGCATCAAAGTGATGGCCATGTAAAATAACTTCGCCACCCAGATTGCGCACCGCATTTACTTTGATTTCCGGTGTAGTCACAGGCATTACAATACGTGCTGTATGACCAAGGTGACTGGCGCTAAGCGCAACACCTTGTGCATGGTTACCTGCCGATGCGGTAACTACTTGAGAGCCTTTTGGTAACTGCTTTAATTTGTTGTACGCACCGCGTAATTTAAACGAATATACCGGCTGCTGATCTTCACGCTTTAGCCAAATATGATTGCCAAGTTTTTGTTCAAGGCTGGTAACAGGGCTGACCTCCGTTACTTTTGCCAAGGGCTCCATATTGGCTTGGATAATAGCGCGAAAATAATCGAGCTCTTGGGAGACCATTAACTGAGCTCCTCTAACTTTTTAAGGTCGCGTACCGCGCCTTTATCAGCGCTGGTTGCGAGTAATGCATAGGCTTTTAATGCTGGCGTTACGCTACGTACGCGGTCCACTGGCTTATAAGCATCTTTACCACGGGCTAATTGCTTTTCATGACGCGCGGCAAGTTCTTCGTCGCTAACAATCATATCAATGCTACGCTTGGTGATATCAATGACGATTTCATCGCCGTTTTCAACCAACGCAATTGCCCCTTGGCTAGCGGCTTCAGGCGATGCGTGACCAATTGATAAACCCGAGGTACCACCCGAGAAACGACCATCCGTTAATAGGGCACAATCTTTATCTAATCCCATTGATTTTAGGTAACTTGTTGGATACAACATTTCTTGCATACCAGGGCCGCCTTTTGGCCCTTCGTAGCGGATGATAACCACATCCCCTTTTTCGATTTGACCACCTAAGATGCCGTCAACTGCGTCATCTTGGGATTCGAATACTTTCGCTGTGCCCTTAAATACCAACATGCCTTCTGCAACACCGGCAGTTTTAACGATACAACCGTCTGGCGCAAGGTTGCCGTAAAGTACCGCTAAACCACCATCTTGACTAAACGCATGTTCAACACTGCGAATACAACCATTTTCACGGTCTAAGTCAAGTTCAGGCCAACGCGTTTCTTGGCTCATTGCTTTAGTGGTGCGAATACCTGCAGGGCCCGCTTTATAGAATTTTTGCGCAGCGCTATTGTCAGAATTGGTTGCATCCCACTTTTCAATTAATTCGCCTAAGGTGCCACCAGCCACATGGCCTGCATTTAGTTCTAACTTGCCTGCTTTACCAAGCTCGTTAAGAATACCCATGATGCCACCAGCGCGGTGCACATCTTCAATATGATATTCAGGTGTTGCTGGTGCTACTTTACATAAGAAAGGTGTTTGACGTGACAGCTGATCAATATGGGTCATATCAAAATCAACGCCCGCTTCTTGCGCTGCGCCGATGATATGTAACACGGTATTTGATGAACCACCCATTGCAATATCGAGTGTCATAGCATTCATAAACGCACTGCGATCGGCAATATTACGCGGTAATACTGAATCGTCTTCATCGCGATAATAACTGCGACATAAATCGACAATACGGCGACCTGCTTCCACATAGAGTTGTTTACGATCTTTGTGTGTTGCTAATGTTGTACCGTTACCAGGCAGCGCTAAACCAAGCGCTTCTAATAAACAGTTCATTGAGTTAGCGGTAAACATACCTGAGCACGAACCACAAGTTGGGCAAGCACTACGCTCAACTTGATCGGAATCTTCATCACTTACCGATGGATCAGCACCTTTTACCATGGCATCAACTAAATCCAGCTTGATATCAATTTCAGCAAGGCGCGTTTTACCCGCTTCCATTGGACCACCCGATACAAAAATCACCGGAATATTTAAACGAAGTGCAGCTAACAACATTCCTGGGGTGATTTTGTCGCAGTTCGAAATACACACCATAGCATCAGCACAGTGAGCATTCACCATGTATTCAACAGAGTCTGCAATTAGGTCACGTGAAGGCAATGAATACAGCATACCGCCATGACCCATAGCGATACCATCATCAATCGCAATAGTATTAAATTCGCGCGGAACACCGCCTGCATCACGAATGGTTTCTGCCATCATTTCACTTAGTTGATTTAAGTGAACATGACCCGGTACAAACTGGGTATATGAGTTCACCACAGCAACAATGGGTTTACCAAAGTCTTTATCTGTCATCCCTGTTGCACGCCACAATGCACGAGCACCAGCACGTTTACGACCTTCAGTTGTTGTTGCACTTCTTAATTTTGCCATGGTTTACCTCATTTTAGGGCTCAGCCCCATTCCTCATTCCCAATAAATATGTCGTGTTTTTCTATTATTCGTTGATTAGTGTTAACCAGCCATTTTCATCTTCTGTTTGGCCTTTCACTAAATCAAAATACGCCTGCTGTAATTGCTCGGTGATTTCACCGCGCTTACCTGTACCAATTTCAATTTGGTCTACGCTACGCACTGGTGTTACTTCTGCTGCTGTGCCTGTCATAAAGAACTCATCTGCAAGGTAAAGCGCTTCACGCGAGATTGATTCTTCACGTACTTCAAAGCCCGCTTTTTTCGCAAGATACATCATGGTATCGCGTGTTAAACCTGGCAGAATTGCGGCGGTTGTTGGTGGCGTATAAATTACGCCGTTTTTAACAATAAATAGGTTTTCGCCAGCACCTTCACTAAGATAGCCATTTACATCAAGTGCGATACCTTCAACGTAACCATTACGTTTTGCTTCACCTGAAATTAGCTGCGATGACAAATAGTTACCACCAGCTTTTGCTGCTGTTGGCATGGTATTCGGTGCTAAACGGTTCCACGATGAAACACACGCATCAACGCCCGCTTCTAATGCGCCATCACCTAAATACGTCCCCCATTCCATTGCAGCAACGGCAACGTCTGCTTTATGAGATTTAGGATTCACGCCTAATCCCACATTGCCTAAAAACGCAAACGGACGTAGATACGCATTTTTTAAACCGTTTTCATGTACCGCTGCTTTACACGCTTCATTAATTTCATCAGCTGTGTAAGGGATTTGCATACGGTAAATTTTTGCTGAATCAAATAAACGCTTGGTGTGGTCTTGCAAACGGAAAATAGCTGGACCATTTGGCGTTTCGTATGCACGCACACCTTCAAATACTGAGCTACCATAGTGCAGCGCATGGCTAAGTACGTGAGTAGTTGCTTGTTCTTGTGGGATAATTTTGCCGTTGAACCAAATTAAATCTGACATTCTGTAAAACCTTAAAAAATAATAATTAGCTAGTTGCTGCTATCGATTGTTGTTCAAGTATTTCAACTTGGTTTACTTCAACTAACTTTTTTAATTGTTGTGTTAATAAATAAATAGGTCGATCACTGTCTACCATCATATTTACAATATACTTTTCTTCGCTAGTCTCAATGTTCATTGAGGTTAAATTAAAACCGCGGTGGCGTGTTACACGTAAAAACCGCTCTAATGCGATACTTTGTTGTTTCACTTCGATTGATAAGTTGTGCTTCATTTTGCCACCTCAGTTAGCATTTGGTCGTTCGCGGCGCCTGGCGGGACTAATGGCCAAACATTCTCTTTATCATCTATACACGCGTGAAGAATATATGGGCCTTCACTCGCCACTAATTTATCTATCGCAGCATCTACCTGATTTGCATGGGTAATGGTTTCACCCGGAATACCAAAAACAGCGGCTAATTGTACAAAGTCAGGATTATCTGAAAGATTTGTTTCACTGTAGCGACCATCAAAGAAAAGTTGCTGCCACTGTCTAACCATACCTAAACGCTGGTTATCTAAAATAAGTAGTTTAACGGGTAAGTTGTTACGACGAATTGTGGCCAGCTCCTGAATGTTCATCATGATTGAACCATCGCCAGAAACGGTTAATACAAAATCGTTAGGACGAGCTATTTGCGCACCGATTGCGGCGGGTAAACCAAAGCCCATAGTGCCTGCACCGCCGCTGCTTAAATGATTACTTGGATGTGAAAACGTCATGTGTTGCGCAACCCACATTTGATGCTGACCAACATCGCAGCACACCACGCCATTATTTGGCATTAAACGGCTTAAACGGTTTAATAAATAAGGGGCATATACTTTTTCACCAGGATAGTCATAGCGCCATGCATACTGCTGTTGCATGTGACTAATATGCGCCAACCATTCTGGATTACTTTTGTGTATCGCTAAATGCGGTAATGAATCTTTTAGATCAGCGACCAGTGAGGCATTAACTGGTTTACGCTTACCTACCTCAGCAGCATCAACATCTAAATGAATAACCTTAGCTTTACTGGCAAATTTAGCAAGGTTACCTGTTACACGGTCGTCAAAACGAGCACCAATACACACTAGCAAATCGCATTCTTGCACTGCTAAGTTAGCCGCTTGACCGCCGTGCATGCCCAGCATTCCGAGGTTATAGGCATAATCAGGCGTCACTGAACCTAGCGCTTTTAATGTGCTGACAGCAGGCATATTAGTCGCTTTTAAGAATTGCATAAGCTCATCTTGTGCATCTGCCATTTGTACACCGCCACCCACATACGCCAGTGGTTTTTTCGCTTGGCTTAGTAGTTCATTAGCTTTGGTTAGTTCCGATTGGCTCAATTCAGGTTTGTAGTCGTCTGCCGCAAGCCAAGGGTGATAGTTAACAGCGCCCATTTGGATATCTTTCGGAATATCAACAAGCACGGGGCCTGGTCGGCCTGACTGCGCTAAATGCATCGCTTCTTGTAAAACCTCAGCTAAATCTTCAGCTCGTTCTACCATGTAGCTGTGTTTAGTACAGCTCAGTGACATACCTAACACATCGACTTCTTGAAAGGCATCTGAGCCAATCGCTGCGGTAGGTACTTGGCCGGTAATTGCAAGCAGTGGTACAGAATCCATCATGGCATCGGCAAGTGCAGTGATAAGGTTTGTCGCGCCAGGGCCTGAAGTTGCAAAACAAACACCCAGTTCGCCTGTGCTTCTTGCGTAACCAACAGCGGCAAAACCAGCGCCTTGTTCATGACGGGTTAGGTAGTGGGTAACAGGCGAGCCATACAGCGCATCGTAAATTGGCATAATCGCACCACCAGGGTAACCAAATACCTCTTTCACGCCATGTTTGGCTAATAAATCGATTGTTAACTCTGCACCTGTCATTTTCTCTACCCTGTGATGTTTACTACTTGCTCATTTTTTTACTGCCAAAAAAAAGCCCCCGGACTTTTCAGTTCGGGGGCTCTCTCAATGCTTAACTTATGCTACAGCACTACGAAGCCCCCGCGGTAATAATAATCACCACGTTAATAATTAGGACTAGTACGTTTACTGTTTTAAACATGTGTTTAAGCAACCATAAATTCTTTACAAAAATAGCCAAGCGTTCGTCTGCTTGGCTTCTTTTTTATTAATATCGTTTATGAGTAAAAAAGTCAATCAAGAAATCTATGCATTTTTAAATCAATAGAATTAACTTAAAACCAAGATAAGCATAAAAAAACACATAAAAAGAATAAAAAATCCATTTTATACAATTTTAAAGATTATGTATGCTAAGACTAAAGCTTATTTGAATATCGCTTTATTTTTAAAAGTCTTATAACTTTTTTGTTAATAATTAGGCAAAGACTAATATTGCACTATCAAGTACACTGATACGCAAAATTAATTATTAACGCAAGGATCTGCAATGCGACTTTTCTTAATTACGCGAATACTGCTACTACCCATTTTATTACTTGGTTTAGCTCAACCAGTATTTGCAAACAGCAATATCAACCCAAGTCTTTGGAAAATTGAAAAAAATGGCGTGACATCTTATTTGCTTGGCACTGTGCACTTGGGTGATCAACAAATGGCGGGATTACCTAGCTACGTAAAAAGCGCGATTGAAAAAACCGATAAACTGGTTGTTGAGGTTGATCTATCAAAGGTGAATCCAATTGAACAACAGCAAGTAATGATGAACTATATGCTGCTCCCTGCAGGTAAAACATTACAGTCAGAGCTATCCGCTAAGAATTACAAAGCGCTAAGCAGTTATATGGCGAAGTTAGGCCTTGGTATGGAGCTTTTTCAGCAGATGCAGCCCTTTGCTGTAATGCTACAGATCACCCTAATGGAATACCAAAAAGCAGGTTATCAAGATTCCTTTGGTATCGACAAGCAAGTAATGAATGTCGCGCAACGTTTGCAAATTCCAATTATGCAACTAGAAACGCTAGAGCAACAAATGAGCATGTTTAAAGGGTTTAGCAAACATAACAACAAAATGATTGAAGACGGTTTAAAAGAACTGGCTGATATGGATAAGTACTTTAATCGTCTGATTGGTAACTGGAAACGAGGCAACGATAGCGCACTTGAAAGCTACTACCGCGAGACCTTTACAGGTGACAGCTACAGCGCGCTAACCGAAAAAGTACTGCTTACTGATCGCAATAACAACTGGGTAGATCAGTTAAAGGCTTCCCTTACCAAACACCCACATTTTATTGCTGTTGGCGCACTTCATTTATACGGTCCACAAGGTCTACTAAAGCTTCTTGAAAAGGAAGGATTTAAACTCTCGAAAAAAAATAAATAATTTTTTAAACCTTTTTAATTGATGCCTGCGTCTAACTAAATAACAAACAGTTAAAACTGATTAAGCGCAGTCATCAAAAGGAATAATCATCATGAAAAAATTAGCGTTAGCAATGACATTAATCGCCGCAAGTATCTCAACCAATCTGTATGCTGGCGATGAAAAACGTATCACTGAAACTCTTACATTAAACCAAGGCCAAAATCTTGAAATTGATTTCCCTGTGGGCAGCATCGAAATTATCACAGTAGATAGCAACGAGCTGAGCATTGAAATTGAAATTGAAGGCAAAGACGAAGGTTGGTTTTCAAAAAACCGTGATGTATCAAATGTAGAACTAAGTAAACGCGTTCGTGATAACCGCATTTCACTTGAAATTGACGAAGAAAACTTAAGTCAAGAATGGGTTGTAAAAGTACCAAAGCATGCAGCGATCGACATTGAGATTGGTGTTGGCAGCATTGATGTAGAAAAGCTTGAAAACTCACTTGAAGCAGAAGTAGGTGTTGGTTCAATTCGTGTCGACACAGTACTTGATGACTTTAAGCGCATCGAACTATCAACGGGTGTAGGCGATACTAGCATCAAAGGCTTTAGTGGCGACTTAGAAAGCACACGTAATATTGTTAGCTCTGAAACACGTTACTCTGGCGCAGGCGAGCACAGCATTGAAGCCGAAGTAGGTGTAGGTGATATTAAAGTGCGTAAATAAAATATGCAGCAAGTAATAAAAAAGGCGCGCTAAGCGCCTTTTTTATTATTTAGATTTTTTGTTCACCGTGAACATCGGCCAATGTAAACTGGGCATTGGTATCGCCAAAAACATACACAGAACAACTTCCCCAAGACTCAGGAATTTGCCATTTATTGCCTGATTCAACTAAAAATTGTGAATGATGATTATCACAACGCACTTCAAGATTAGTTAAATTACCAACCACATTATCAATGATAAAAGCACTGCGTTCGAGTTGATAGCTCCAAAAATCACGCTTACTTATTTGTGCATTAATAATAATTGGTTTGTCACTTTTTAAATACGCAGTTACTTGATTGTAGTAAGGCGAAAGCATCGCTAACTTTTCATTTTCAGGGTAATGCCTTTTAAGTGTTGCAAAAATCGAACGCGCATCACCATACTCCTGTAGTTCTACCGCTAAACTAAATGCACGTGCAGCAAGCGAACTGTATTGCGCTTCCTTTTGTAAGTCGTCATAAGACAACACTTTTTGAATTGCCGCGAGCTCTGCCTTTGGATTGGTATTTTTTTCGGCAATAAGCGAGGTAAGAATTGAATAATACATATCTTCATAGGCATTCCAACGACCTTTTTCTTCGATCTTCTTCGCTATTTCTTCGGCCTCGGCGACTTTATTTTCCTCTAAAAAAACCATTGCCGAGCGATATTGCCTAAAGAACCACTTTGAAGCACCTTTGGGGGCATTGCTTAATTTAAAGTCCAATTGTACTTGATTTCGACATTGCTGAATTGGCTTACCATCTTTAGTGGCTGGTGAATATTTCCACTTTTTGATTGAACGCAGTGCATACTTTTCAAATGCCTCATTAGAGGAATCTTCAACAATAATATTAGATGTTGAACCATCTGGTTCGACTACAAAACTTAGTTGTACCCAACCTTCTTTGCCGTTACGCGCAGCATTGATTGGATATTTAGGCGGCTCACGTTTAATTGCCTCAGCATTGACAATGGTATTTATGTGAAGTTGTTCGGTTTTGTTTGCTAAATCAGATGTATCAGCTGCACTCAAGGCACTTGCAGACAGCGTTATAAGCGGTAATAGAATCATTATCTAAGTCCTTTTATATTTATGGCGTTAACCAACTCTTTGCGTCTATATTCAAATATCGTGCTGTATAGATGAAGTGCTAATAAGACGGAATTTGTCTCATAGTGTTACGCTGCATCGATAAATTTAGGCCTAGTCAACATGGCTTCTAGCCCACTAGAATAATAACGATTACAGTGAGTTGGAGTTACTCTTCGTTGAAGTAGATTACAATACTGCCGCCACTAAGTACACTACCCTCGTTGTAATGCAAGCCAATACCGATATTATCAAACCAAGATGTCCACGGCCGAGTGTCAATTAATAAACCGCCACCGTACTCGTAATAATGGCCTGTGCTAAAGGCGCTACGTGCGTCCCCACCCAAATCAACACGTTGAAATTTAAGGTAGATTGACTCGGTATGTTTTAACTTTTGGTCGAGCTTTATGGTTGCCCTAACGCTATTCGCAAAATACCAACCTGATGGGGTTGAATCACGTGTTGCATCATCACCACCAAACCCTTTACCAAAGAAGTGGTTATAACTCGACTTAACGAGCCAATGCCCCCAACGACTGGCTTTTCTGCGACTGAGAGTTAACCCCATATCAGTTAAAACTGAGTTTGCAGTTGTATTAAAATAAATACCTTCCACTTCTGCTTTAGCGGCACGACTTTCAGGGCTGTTGTAGTCATGAATATTGTCGTAATGCATCACATGCGCACCAATTGAGCCTTCTAACAACCAATTATCGTAACGATACAGCGCTGTTTCATAATCGGCATAAGCGGTGAAGATTTGATCATGGCTATCGTCGGGAATGGTCACATCATCCAGCAATATTTCTTGCGATTGTGAAATATAAGAAAAGTGCGTGTTTATGCGTGAATCTTCGTCTAACGTGTAGGTATAAGGCAGTGCAAATACTTGTAGCTGAGTTCTTAAATCAACACTTTTATCGCCTGCATCATCTCCGAGTTGCTCTAAAATATTAACCGGGTCAAAATTACCAAAGCCAAAGCGCACTACGTCAGAGTCACTTAACACAACCGACGACGCAAATGATTCCTCATAGGCTTTTTTCACCGATGCATCGCATGGCAAGCTTATAAAAACGCACAACAGAAATACTAACTTTCTCACAACTAAAGATTTTTACTTAATTTCAAGGGCAATAGCCGCTAGTTATATCATTAAACATCATGCGATTGCAGTGCTCTAAAATAAATTTTATTGACATTTAGACGTCCAAAATGTTTCAATTGCCGCTCAATCACCCTATTTTACGTTAGTGGCTATTTAAAATAGCGGCTAGCTTAGGGCTGGAAGAGGTGCGTTATTCAGGTAGTTCAGTTGAGGGGAGCAAACTCCAAAGACACTGAATGAGGGGAATTAACGCCGAGAGATAAGCTTTTTTGCTGATAACTTATCTCGGGCGCTTGGGCTGAATCCCGGCGACTGTCACCAATTACTTGTATTAAGTAAATATGTTTGGTGGAGAGCTTCTGGTCTTAGAAAAATAAGGCCATTCGCCTTATCTATTTTTTAAGTCCATTGCTCTTCGAATTTTTAGTTGTTCGAAGCTGGACTGAGCCTTTCTCTTATCCCTTCTTCGAACACATATTAAGTTCGCTAGAGATGAAATCACAATTTAATTTAACGCAGTACCCACTTTGGACTGCATTAGTCACCCCCTTCACTGAGACAGGTGAAGTTGACTATGACAATCTTGCGCAATTAGTAGCAGATCAACAAGATGCCGACAATGGCATTTTATTACTCGGCAGCACAGGTGAAGGTTTAGCATTAACCATCGCAGAGCAGCAGCGAATCGTGCGTTTTGTCTGTGACTTATCACCGACGGTACCTTTGATGGTTGCGGTAGGCGGGGTCAACTTACCGCAACAACTTGAGTGGTTAGAATTCTGTAACCAACAACCGATTGACGCACTATTACTAGGTTCACCACTTTACGCTAAACCTGGCATTAAAGGCCAAATTCAGTGGTTTGATGCATTACTCAGTGCCACAGAACTTCCTTGCATGTTGTATAACGTACCAGGACGCAGCGCCGTAGCACTTGCTCCTGAACTGTTATCAGCACTAAGTCATCACACCAACTTATGGGCTTTAAAAGAAGCCAGTGGTGACATTAGTAAATTTGAAGTATTTAGAAGCAGCAATCCTAATGTAGCTATTTACAGTGGCGATGATGCCTTAATGCCATATTTTGCCCAAGCTGGCGCAAAAGGTTTAGTATCGGTTGCAGCTAACGCATGGCCTAAACAAACCGCAGAGTTTGTTCGCAGATCGCTTTTAGGCACACCAAACCTGTTTACTACTTGGAGCGACGCGGTAAATAGCTTATTTGAAGTAGCTAACCCTGTGCCGGTAAAAGTGCTAATGCACCAACAAGGCAAGCTCAACACCCCAAATTTACGTCCACCGCTTACCCATCATGAGCTGGAATCACCTGCAGCAATTCTCGCTGCTAATCAAACAATTTTATCCTGGAATTAAGAGAGAAGTACTATGAACTGGCAAGAACTATTAAAAAACCTAGAAAACGGCACCTTACGCGCGGCAAACCAAGATGAAAATGGTAACTGGCACGCGAACGTTGAAGTTAAAAAAGGCATTTTAGATGTTTTCAAAAATGGTACTAATACTGAATTTCCAGGTGGATTTGTAGATAAAGATAACCTTGCTGTACGCGGTTTTTCTGCACAAGAAGGTGTACGTATGGTGCCAGGCGGTACGAGTGTTCGCCCAGGTGCCTATGTTGCAAGCGGCACAGTAATTATGCCACCAGCCTATGTGAATATTGGTGCCTACATCGACACCGGCACTATGGTTGATAGCCATGCATTAGTAGGCTCATGTGCTCAAATTGGTAAAAACGTACATTTAAGTGCTGCAGTGCAAATTGGCGGTGTATTGGAGCCTGTTGGCGCAAGCCCTGTAGTAATTGAAGATGATGCATTTATCGGCGCAGGTTGTGTCATCGTTGAAGGTGTGGTCGTTAAAAAAGGTGCGGTACTTGCACCAGGCGTGCGTCTTTCTGCAACTATTCCTGTTTATGACTGTGTAAATGAGCGCGTATTAGAAAAAGGCGAACCAATTCCAGAAAATGCGATTGTTATTCCTGGCTCACGCCCTTCATCAAGTGAATGGGGTCGTGAGCAAGGCTTAAGCATGTCATGTGCCCTTATCGTTAAATATCGTGATGAGCAAAGCGATGCGTCACTAGAACTTGAAGAGGCTTTACGTTAATGAGCTTCTTGAGCACACAACAGCGTCATGTGCTGGCTGAACTATGCCAGCAAAACGATACTCCCTTTTATGTTTATGATCTCGATAAACTAGAAGCGCATTTAACCACGATAACATCTCAAAATGTGGTGAAGCTATGGTATGCCGTTAAAGCCAATCCGCTATCAGAGATTATTAAAACGTTAGATAAATGCGGTTTTGACTTTGATGTAGCCAGCAGTGGCGAGCTAAATCAGGTATTAGATCAAGGCATAGACGCAAAACGTGTGCTCAACACTGGACCTGCTAAATCGAAAAAGCAGATCCAACACTTTCTCAGCAAAGGTGTTCGCACCTTTGTTGCTGAAAGTCATAATCAAGTGGCTTGGCTAAACCAAGCTGCTAGCGAACATAACATAACACTGCAAATTTTATTGCGGGTGCAACTGCGCTGGCCAGACAGTGAGAAAAACCCTCTTGGCGGTGATAGCCTCACCCCTTTTGGTCTCGGCATTGAGGATTGGGCTACATTAAATATTACGGACTTTCCAGCGCTCGACTTTGCTGGGTTACATATTTTCCAGTGGGGTAATATGCTCAGCAGTGACAAACTTGCTGAACTATGGCGAGCCATGATTGCACCACTACAAAATTTAAGTGCACAGCTTGGATTTAAACTACGCATTTTAGATTTAGGCGGTGGCTTAGGTATTCCTTACACAGCAAATGATGAACACTTAGTATGGCCGCAATTATTAGATGCGCTCGATAACATCAAACAGTCTGTTGGCTGTGAAGAGCTGTGGATGGAGCTCGGCCGTTACGCCGTAGGCGAAATTGGCTTTTACGCAAATCCAGTTATTGAGCAAAAACAAAATTATGGCGCTAATCAACTCATTGTCGCTGGCGGCATAAATCATATTTTACGCCCTGCGGTGACTAATCAAGCATTTCCAGCCGAATTACTTCGCCAATCAAGCGAAGCGACTAAATCATTTTTAGTACATGGGCCACTTTGTACAGCACTGGATAGCCTTGGTGAGTTTTCGTTAGCGTCAGATATAAATGAAACGGACTGGCTGATCTTTGCTCAGTGCGGAGCATATGGTTTTACTGAAAGTATGCCGTATTTTCTGTGCCACGAACTGCCAGCCGAATACACCTTAAAACAAGGCCAAATAAGCTGTGTAAGACAGCCAGAAACTGCCGATTATTACCTGAGGTAGCCATGAACCAAATAACACAAGAAAATATTCAAGTGGGTGAGATTGCCAATGGCTTACCACTGACAATTCCTGTTTATCGTCTTGAAGGAAACGGCTCAGGACCAAATGTGTATATTCAAGCGAATATGCATGGCGCAGAAGTACAAGGCAACGCGGTGATATATCAGTTACTTGAAAAACTGAAGCACGAGACGTTGGCATCAAACATTACCTTAGTGCCTTATGCGAACCCAATTGGTTGTAATCAAAAGTCGGGGGAGTTCACTTTGGGTCGTTTTGATCCGATCACGGGTACTAATTGGAACCGTATGTATCAAGATCACTCACATCTTGTAAATGACTTTGTAGCTGAGTTTATCGACGCCGATATTGAAACCATTAAACGTGAATTTCAACAACGCTTAATCGATACTACGAGTGCTATTTTAGATGGCCCGAGTTATGCGCTAAATACAGGGAAACGTATTGCTCTTAACTTACAAAAATTGGCACACCAAGCTGATATAGTGCTCGATTTACATACCGGACCAATTTCAGCTAAGCATTTATATTGCCCAAATTATGCTAAAAACAGCGCGCGCTATTTCGATATTGAACATGTTTTATTAATTCCAAATGAATTTGACGGCGCGATGGACGAAGCCAATTTTTGCCCATGGTGGCAATTAAGTGAAACGTATCAAGCTGCTGGACGAGATATCCCTGTGTTGGTTGAAGCCTTTACCGTTGAGCTTGGTTCACAAGAAAAAATTGATCTTAGCGAAGCTGAAAACGATGCAAATAGCATCTTAAGTTATTTAACCTATAAAGAAGCGTTGCTTGACTCACAGTTTAAGCCACAACCAATTACGCGCTATGCATGTTACTTAAATGATTATCTAGCGTTCTACGCCCCTATGGGTGGCATGGTTGAATACACCGCAGAGTTAGGCAGTCATATAAAAGCTGGCGATACCATTGCCAAAATTTTACGTATGGAGCGCTATTTGTCTGAGCAGCCACTAAATGAAATTGCCCTAGAGCAAGATGGCATAGCAATTTTGCACTTTGCTTCAGCCAGCGTAAATCAAGGCACTGAGCTTTATAAATTTTTTACAAACTACTTTGAATTGTAACAGTTGCGTGAGAAGTCCCCTTTGGGGCACAAGGCGGCAAATATGCCGCCTTTTTTATGTTTCTAAAATGGTTATAATAAAAGCTCACTCATTTTAGGGATATAATTAATGCGCCTTTTAGCTTCTAGCTTAATACTCTCACTGGCCAGCTCGCTTGCATTTGCAAACGAAGACACTTCCGAAAAAGAACTCGCCAAGCAATGTATTCTTAACGAACTTGCTGCGGGTGATGATTCGCAAACGCTTGCTGAAGTTAAGAAAAAGTGTTTGAAAATAACAGATATGGATGACATGTCGGCAATTGATAAACGCGTTATCCGAGAAAAAGTTACCACTAATAACCCCAATGTAATTACGCCACATAATCGCAACTATATTCTACCGGTGACTTACATGGATCGCCCCAAGAACACGCCTGCAGAAAACGACCCTAACCTCAAAGGTGCGCCTTTAGATGAATTAGAGGCTAAGTTTCAACTTTCGTTAAAAGTGCCGCTATACCAAGTTAAGTCTGATATCGACCAAGCATTTTATTTTGGTTTTACCATGCAGTCGTATTGGCAACTCTATAATAATGATATTTCATCACCATTTCGTGAGACCAACTATCAACCTGAAGTATTTTGGATGAACTTACTGGACGATGAAAATCGTTTATGGGGTGACGAAATGGGTATAGTGCTTGGTTTTGAACACCAATCAAATGGTCGCAACATTCCCCTTTCACGTTCATGGAATCGAATTTATGCAAACCTGTTTTGGGAGCAAGACGGCTTTGTCTTTAGCTTTAGACCCTGGTACCGCATCCCTGAAGAAGAAAGACGCAACGAAGATGACCCAACTGGTGATGACAACCCAGATATTGATGACTACATGGGACACTTTGAGTTTGCAACGATTTATCGCTACGAAGAACATGAGTTTACCGTAATGTTACGCAACAACTTAAAGTCAGAAAACAAAGGTGCTGTACAGCTTGATTGGTCATTCCCTGCGTGGGGTCGGTTACGAGGTTACGCGCAATATTACAATGGTTATGGCGAAAGCTTGATTGATTACAACCAGCACATTGAACGCTTTGGTGTGGGTATTTTATTAACTGACTTTTTATAACTCCTAACTATTTCGTTAAATTTCAAACATAAAAAAAACCAGCCGAGGCTGGTTTTTTTATTACAAAACGAAATCGCTATTAGGCTTTTTTCGATTCGCGGCTAGCACGCTTGCGCTCGCTTTCAGTAAGAAGTTTCTTACGAATACGAATGCTTTCAGGCGTTACTTCTACTAGTTCATCGTCATCAATAAACTCAAGCGCTTGCTCAAGAGACATAATGATTGGTGGTACAAGGTTTTGCGCTTCATCAGTACCTGATGCACGAACGTTAGTAAGTTGCTTACCTTTAAGCGCGTTAACTGTAAGGTCGTTATCACGAGCGTGAATACCGATGATCATACCTTCGTATACTTCTACACCGTGACCGATAAATAGTTTACCGCGGTCTTGTAGGTTGAATAGTGCGTTAGTAAGCGCTTTACCTGTTGCGTTAGCAATAAGTACACCGTTCTTACGCTGACCAATGTTACCGCCTTTGTGAGGGCCGTAGTGATCAAACGTGTGGTACATTAAACCTGAACCAGACGTTAGTGTCATAAAGTCAGTTTGGAAACCGATTAGACCACGTGAAGGCATCATGAAGTCCATACGAATACGGCCTTTACCATCTGGTGCCATATCAGTCATTTCAGCTTTACGCAGACCAAGTTGTTCCATGATAGAACCTTGGTGCTCTTCTTCAACGTCAACTGTTACTGTTTCGTATGGTTCTTCTAACTGACCATCTACTTCACGAAGGATTACTTCTGGACGAGATACTGCAAGTTCGTAACCTTCACGACGCATGTTCTCGATTAAAATACCTAGGTGAAGTTCACCACGACCTGATACGCGGAAGCTATCTGGGTTATCTGTTTCTTCAACACGTAATGCTACGTTGTGAACTAGTTCAGCTTGTAAACGCTCAAGAATGTTACGTGAAGTAACGAACTTACCTTCTTGACCTGAGAAAGGTGAAGTATTTACAGAGAACGTCATAGTTACTGTTGGTTCATCAACAGAAAGTGCAGGAAGTGCTTCAACTTGGTTTACATCACATACTGTGTCTGAGATTTTAAGCTCACCCAAACCTGTAATTGCGATGATGTCGCCAGCTTGCGCTTGTTCAGCTTCGTGACGATCAAGACCTAAATAAGTAAGTACCTGGCCTACTTTACCGTTACGCTTAGAACCATCAGCACCAACAATTGTTACTTGCTGGTTAACTTTAACCGTACCACGCTTAATACGACCTACACCGATAACACCAATGTATGAGTTGTAGTCAAGCTGTGAAATTTGCATTTGGAATGCGCCTTCAGGATCGGCATCTGGCTTTTCTACTTGATCAACAATTGCTTCAAACATAGGTTGCATGTTTTCTGATGGTGAGTCTAGATCTAACGTTGCCCAACCATTGATTGCTGACGCGTAAATAACTTGGAAGTCTAACTGGTCATCAGTTGCGCCTAAGTTATCGAAAAGATCGAATACTTGGTCCATAACCCAATCAGGACGTGCACCTGGCTTGTCGATTTTGTTGATAACAACGATAGGCTTAAGACCTAATGCAAATGCTTTTTGCGTTACGAAACGCGTTTGTGGCATTGGACCTTCTTGTGCATCAACAAGTAGTAATACTGAATCAACCATTGAAAGAACACGTTCTACTTCACCACCGAAGTCGGCGTGTCCCGGAGTGTCCACGATATTAATGTGGTAATCATTCCACTCGATTGCTGTATTTTTAGCTAGGATTGTAATACCGCGCTCTTTCTCGATATCATTTGAATCCATTACACGTTCTTCATTACCGCCACGTGTTTCTAATGTACCTGATTGCTCAAGTAGCTTATCAACTAGTGTTGTTTTACCGTGGTCAACGTGCGCGATAATCGCAATATTACGTAATTTTTCGATACTCATATTTTTACTCAAGTTAGTGCTCTGGATAGAAGCTACGGATTATCTAATAGGCACAATACCCATCAAAGCCCGCTAAAAATCTAAGCTAAACACCTTTTATATCATCTTAATGATGACCTAAAAAGGGTCTGCGCCTGCAAAAAAGTGGCATATTATCCCCTATTACTGTGACAGATGAAAGTTTAGACAGAATAAAAATAGCTGATTTTTGCGATATTTTTGTCACATTACTGGTTTATTTTAAAAAATCGATTTTGGCCTTGCGATTTTAGCCGTGTTTTCTAGACTTTATCGCGCACCATATCAGTGCAAGCAAGGATCTTTTTGGTGCATCAAAATGGTGCAGAGTAAATTTAATTTACTAAAAATCATTAATATTCATTAAGTTATAAAACTGGCACAAAAGCCGCTTTATAAACAGCGATTTCACAATTAAAAACAACACACGGTTGGAGGACTATATGTCACACACGGTTTTACAGTTTATCAAGGAAAACGACGTTAAGTTTGTTGACCTACGTTTTACAGATACAAAAGGTAAAGAGCAGCACGTTTCTATTCCTCATCACCAAGCTGACGAAGATTTCTTTGAAGATGGTAAAATGTTCGATGGTTCTTCAATTGCGGGTTGGAAAGGCATTAACGAATCAGACATGGTATTAATGCCAGATGCAGATTCAGCTAAACTAGACCCTTTTGCTGAAGAAGCAACACTAATTGTACGTTGTGACGTAGTAGAGCCTTCAACACTACAAGGTTATGAGCGCGACCCTCGTTCTGTTGCTAAACGCGCAGAAGAATACATGCGTTCAACTGGTATCGCAGATACTGTACTTTTCGGTCCTGAGCCAGAATTCTTCCTATTTGACGATGTTAAGTACAAAACTGATATGTCTGGTTCTATGTACAAAATCGATGCTGAAGAAGCGTCATGGAACTCAGACAAAGACTACGAAGGCGGCAACTCTGGCCACCGTCCAGGTGTTAAAGGCGGTTACTTCCCAGTAGCACCAGTAGATTCATCACAAGACTGGCGTTCAGCTACTTGTCTAGTGCTAGAAGAATTAGGTCAAGTTGTTGAAGCTCACCACCATGAAGTAGCGACAGCTGGTCAAAACGAAATTGCAACTCGCTTCAATACAATGGTAATCAAAGCGGACGAAATTCAAGAAATGAAATACGTTATTCACAACATGGCTCACCTTTACGGTAAAACGGCTACATTTATGCCTAAGCCAATTGTTGGTGATAACGGTTCAGGTATGCACTGTCACCAATCACTTGCTAAAGATGGTCAAAACATCTTCGCTGGTGACAAGTACGGCGGTCTTTCTGAAGAAGCACTTTACTACATCGGCGGTATTATCAAGCACGCTCGCGCAATCAATGCATTTGCGAACGCGTCAACTAACTCATACAAGCGTCTAGTACCTGGTTTTGAAGCTCCGGTAATGCTTGCATACTCTGCACGTAACCGTTCTGCATCAATTCGTATTCCAGTTGTACCATCAGCAAAAGCACGTCGTATCGAAGTTCGCTTCCCAGATCCGACAGCTAACCCATACTTAGCATTCTCAGCAATGTTAATGGCTGGCCTTGACGGTATTAAAAATAAGATCCACCCAGGTGAAGCAATGGATAAAGATCTATACGATCTACCAGCTGAAGAAGCCGCTGAAATCCCAACTGTTGCAGCTTCATTAGACGAAGCCCTTGCAGCACTTGATGCTGACCGTGAATTCTTAACTCAAGGCGGCGTATTCACTGACGACTTAATCGATGCATACATCAATCTTAAGAGTCAAGAAGTAGAAAGATTAAACAGTACAACTCACCCAGTTGAGTTTGAAATGTACTACAGCGTGTAATAATTTCACGCCTTCCAGAATCAATTTATTGTTTCAATGTGTGTTCCTAAGCCCGTTCTGCGGGCTTTTTTTGTGGAAAAATGAATATATATATTATACATTTATACTATCTGAACCTTATCATATTGTTTCGCTGGGTATTTTGTAGCTAGTTTTTCTGTAAAACAGGCGAATTTTTCCGTTCAGTACTAAAATAAAAACAACATATCTAAGCAAGGAGCTGATGTGGCTTTTAGAAGCGCGCTGCTATCACTTTTAATTTTTATCATGTTACTGCCGGTAACAAACGTCGCTGCGAAAGAAATTTATATGTGGCGCGATGAAAACGGTGTTTTAGTATTCTCAGATACGAAACGTCCGGGTGCAAAAGTGATCTCTTTAGCTGACGATAAAACAACCAGCATGAAAAAAGCGGATACATCTATCTTTGATAAACCGGATGACCCCAATAAAAAAATAGAATACGGTGTTGAGATTGTATCGCCAAGTCATGAAGAAACAATTCGTGATAACACTGGCTCTCTCCATGTTTCTATTAGAATAACACCAAGCTTTAATCCCAAATATAAAGCACAGCTATTGTTTAATGGCAAACGTAACACTCCACCGCAATCCAAATCGGTTTTTGTAATGCGTAATGTGGACCGCGGCGCACATACAATTCAAGCGCAACTATTTGATGAAAAAGGTAATGCTGTTGCGACCAGCGAGCAAATCACCTTCTTTATGCACCGCGCAAGCAGTATCGCAAAATAACTCTCTAAATAAGCTCATTGCGGAACGCTTCTTGCTTTTTCTAATTAAACATCAATTTACATTGATTTTAATTAAAATAGCGCACTAAAATGGTGCAATGATGCTTAAAGACTTATCCAGCTACATTAAACTACTAGAAAATCTCACAAGCTGTGTATTGTTAGTCGATGGTGACTTTAAACTTCACTACGCAAATACCAGCGCAAGCGAATTATTTGGCATCAGTACCAAACGCATTGTCACAACCAATTTTAAACAACTATTTCATTATCACTCGATTGATTTGCATAAGATCTTAGAAAATACGTTTCTCAGTGGTAACGACTGCGTTCAACATCGCGCCAATGTGGTATTTAACGATGGTCGACATGCAACCATTAGACTTTCTGCGCGTCGCGTCAAATTAGATAACCAGCTTTTAATGCTGCTTGAATGCCGTTCACTTAACCAAGAGCTCAAGCATGATCAGGCCTCACACCAAATGCACCAACAAAGTGCAGCGCGTAATTTAATCCGTGGCCTCGCCCATGAAATTAAAAATCCGCTAGGCGGAATTCGCGGTGCAGCACAGTTACTGCAATATGAAAGCGACCAACAAGAACGCGAACAATGCGCCAACTTGATTATCGAACAAGCCGATCGTCTCACTGAGCTTGTTGACCGACTACTTGGGCCAAACCAGCTACCAAACAAAGAGTGGATAAACATTCACCAAACCTTAGAGTCAGTGATAAAACTAAGCCTGTTAGACAATCAACATAAAATAAAGCTCGTTAAAGATTACGATCCAAGCATTCCCGATGTATTTATCGATAACGGTAAAGTTCAGCAAGTACTGCTCAACATCGTTAAAAATGCGCAACATGCGCTCAATAAACTGGCAGAGCTTGGTACTATAACGTTAAAAACCCGCGTTAAACATCATGTACGCTTGCATAATAAAGCATTTAAAAATGCACTCATCATTCAAGTTATCGACAACGGCCCGGGCATTGATGAAGCGCTAAAAGAAACCCTCTTTTTTCCTATGGTCACCAACAAAGACGGCGGCTCAGGTTTAGGGCTAGCCATAGCACAAACACTTATTGACCAACATCAAGGCTATATTGAATGTGATAGTTGGCCAGGCCATACCGAATTTAATATTTATCTACCCCTGTCTATGGAGAAGCCATAATGAAAACCGTTTGGTTAGTTGACGATGACGCTTCGATTCGCTTTGTACTAGAAAAAGCACTTAAGCGTGCGGGTTTTAATACCGAATCATTCGCCAGTGCAGAAGCGGCAGCCTCTGCGCTTGAATACGATCAACCAACCGTACTGATTTCAGATGTGCGCATGCCAGGCCAAGATGGCATGTCATTGCTTGAAAATATTGTTGAGCAAAATCCGGGCTTGCCGGTAATTATTATGACCGCCCACTCCGATCTTGATTCTGCTGTACAGGCTTTCCAAAAAGGGGCATTTGAGTATTTAGCAAAGCCATTTGATTTAAATGAAGCTGTTTCACTTGTTGAAAGCGCATGTCGCGCCAACACACGCGTTAAGGTAAAGCCGAAAAAAGTCGAGAAAAAAGCCCCCGATATTATTGGTGAAGCGCCTGCCATGCAGGAAGTATTTAGAGCCATAGGCAAACTCAGCGCATCGAGCATGAGCGTACTTATCAACGGTGAATCCGGTACGGGTAAAGAGCTGGTTGCAGGCGCGCTGCATAATCACAGTCCACGCCGCGAAAAAACCTTTATTGCGCTCAATATGGCGGCAATTCCAAAAGACTTAGTTGAGTCAGAGCTATTTGGTCATGAAAAAGGGGCATTTACCGGTGCCGATAGCGTGCGTAAAGGCCGCTTTGAACAAGCTAATGGCGGTACACTGTTTTTAGATGAAATAGGTGATATGCCGCTTGATGTGCAAACTCGTTTGCTACGCGTACTGGCCGACGGTGAGTTTTATCGTGTCGGTGGCCATCAAAGCATTAAAGTGGATGTACGCATTATTGCCGCAACCCACCAAAACCTCGAAAAACTGGCCCGAGAAGGCAAATTCCGAGAAGACTTATTTCACCGCTTAAATGTAGTTCGCTTAAAACTGCCGCCACTGCGCGAACGCAGCGTCGATATTGAAAAATTAGCCAACTACTTTTTAAGTCGCAGTGCCAAAGAGCTCAAAGTCGATAGCAAAATCCTGTCTAAAGAAGCAGCCAATAAAATGATGGAATTTGCATGGCCTGGCAATGTGCGCCAGCTCGAAAATACCTGCCGTTGGCTCACGGTTATGACCCCAGGTCAGCTGATTAGTGTTGAAGATTTGCCAAGCGAAATTACCGAAAAAATAAGCCACAGTGACAATAGTCATGATTCAAACTGGCAACAGCAATTTCAACTGTGGTTTGAAAACGAGCTAAAACAAGGTAAACACAATATCTGGCCGGATATACAAAACAAAATTGAAAGCCAAATTATTAAAAGTGCGCTTAAACACAGCAATGGCCACAAGCAAGATGCCGCGCACTTAATTGGTTGGGGGCGTAATACCCTAACCCGTAAACTTAAAGAGCTAAATATCGATTAACTAACTTCAGGTTTAAATAAAAAATAGTAAAGGCACTTAAATCTGAAGTAACCACCTGTTTTTAATCATTTTGCGCTGGCAAGACGCGCCATTTAGTGCAATATTTAAGGTTCTAAATACAATAGCACCGCCTCAGGAAGTTGAATGCTTAGCACGGAGTCTTTACTTACTAACTTTTCCAAACGTTATAAAACGGCGCTTTTTGCAATTGCGGTGCTCATTTCATGTGCGTTTTTAATTATTACCCTGCAGCAACAGCAGCAAGAAAGCTATGCCAGTATTGTTAACAGTGCCGGCGAGCAACGAATGTTGTCGCAACGTATTGCCTTATTAGTGCAACGAGAGCCAACCCAATACCATCAACAGCAGCTAGCGAAGGCCGCAGAAAAACTACTAAGTAATCAAACACAGCTACTCAAACAACTTGAGCTATTTGACCAATATGCTCAACAACAAATTAAACAAATTTACTTTGCTGATAATCAGCTGCAAGTAACCCTTGAAGCCTACGCGAACGCTGCGTTATCTCTCTCGCGAGGAACAGCGCTTTCAACCTCACAAAACAGCTTGTTTACCACAGATAAAACCGACCAAATACTCTCCCAGTTAGACCAAGTTGTAAGTGAATTTGAAAACGCCGTAATACTTGATAAACAACAACAGAATGAACTGATTTATATTACTTGGATTGGCTCCCTGCTATGCCTGCTCGGGCTTGCTTTTGCGCTACTGAAACCAACGCAATCTTGGCTTGCAGACACCTACTCTAAACTGCTAACGCAGCGTAATCGCGCATCTGATTTTGAGTTCGCAATCAATAAACATTCTGCAGTTTTGCGAGTTGATAACCAAACGAACATCTTGTACTGCAATAAAATGTTCACACATTTTTATGGTTATGAGCAAAATGAGATTATTGGCCACTCAACACGTACGCTCAGAAGTTATTACCATGATGACGCCCTTTATCAAGAAATAACCGATGCCATCACAAAACACACGGTATGGCATGGCGAACTATGCAATAAAGCTAAAGATGGGCGTTTTTATTGGTTTAGCACCACCATAGTGCCGCTGCGCAGTAATGACGCGCAAAAAGACACCTCAATTATTATTCAAAACGATATTACTGAGCAAAAACATGCCGAGTTAGCGTTTAAACGCCTGCACGAAATAACCAGTGATATCAATGCGAACCTTGATGATAAAATGAATGCCATGCTAGCGCTCGGTTGTGATATTTTTCAGCTACCGCTTGGCATAGTAAGTGAAATTTCAAACAACTATAAAGTGCTGTACGCAAAAAGCCCAAATAACGAAATTTCACCAAGTGATCAATTTGATTTTGAGAATACCTACTGCTTTCACACCTTTAATGCTGACCAAGCAATTGCATTTCACCACGTAGCAAAAAGTGAAATTGCAACGCATCCTTGTTACTTAAACTTTGGCCTGGAAAGTTATATTGGCTGCCCTATTTTTGTCGATGGCAAGCGCTTTGGCACACTAAACTTTTCAAGCCCTGATGCATCATCGCACCCATTTACTAATAGCGATCTCGAATTGATTCGGCTATTTGCTCACTGGATTGGCTTTGAGTTAACGCGCGCAGCGCAACAAAACAAATTGCTTTCACAACGTCAATTAATGGAAGAAATGAGTGAACAAGCGCTCATTGGTGCATGGGAATATAATGTAACGAACAATTCATTGTATTGGTCACATATGACCAAGAAAATCCACGAAGTCAGTCACAACTTTGAGCCACAAGTTGAAACAGCCATTGACTACTACAAGCCTGGCGAAAACCGTGAGCGCATCGCACAATTAATGGCAAACGCAATAGAGCATGGCACCCCATTCCAAGAAGAGCTTCAAATAATCACAGCTAAAGGCAACGAGAAATGGGTTGCGGCACGCGCTCAACCAGAAATGCTAAATGGCCAATGCCTACGTGTATTTGGTTCATTCCAAGATATTACCGACCGAGTTTTAGCACGAGATAATTTAACCGATACTAACCAGCGCTTGCAGTTTGTGCTGCAATCTACAAGCGTGGGTATTTGGGATTGGGACGTTGATAGCGGAAAAACCACCTTTAATGATCGCTGGGCGACCATGATTGGCTATACGCTTGATGAATTAGCACCCACCTCAGTTGATACTTGGATGAGCTTGCTACACCCCGATGATTTAGCTAAAGCAGAACAGCAATTACAGCGTCACTGGCAGGGAGAAGACGAACACTATAGCTGTGAAACCCGTATGAAACATAAAAACGGCGAATGGGTTTGGGTACTCGACACCGGAAAAATAGTTGAATGGCATGCCGATGGTTCGCCAAAACGGATGATCGGCACACACCTCGATATTCATCAGTCGAAACAAGCTGAACTCGAAATTCAAGATAAAAACGAGCGCATGGCACTTGCCGCTGATTCCGCAGGCATTGGTATTTGGGACTACAACGTACAAACCCAAGCATTAACTTGGGATACGTGGATGTTTAAGTTGTACGGCATAGATGATGATCAATTTATCGGTGCATATGAAGCGTGGGAAAACGGGTTGCATCCCGATGACAAAGCCGACGCTGTTGCCGCACTCGCACACGCATTAGAAACCAATTCTAAATTTGATACTGAATTTAGAATTATCACACCAGCAGGTGAAACACGCTATATTAAAGCGTCTGCAATTAATAAGCTCGATGGCAACGGGCAAGTTTCCAATATGATCGGTGTAAACTACGATATAACCGAACGCGTTAGAAATGAGTTAGCACTTACTAAAGCCAAAGTGAATGCAGAAGCAGCCATGGTAGCCAAAGATGAATTTTTAGCTAGTATGAGCCATGAAATTCGTACGCCAATGAATGGCGTTATTGGTATGCTCGAATTAATGCAAGACAGTCCACTCAATGACGAGCAAACACACCGCTTAACTATCGCCAAAAACAGTGCAAATTCTCTTTTAAATCTGATTAACGATATTCTCGATTTTTCAAAAATAGAAGCAGATAAACTGGAGCTGGAGCAAATTCAATTTGATTTACACCTGTTACTTTCTGAGCTTGTTGAGTTATTTGCTACTCGCGCAGAGCAAAAACAACTTGAGCTTATTTTAGATACGGTCAATTTAAATGAGCATTTCGTAATAGGCGATCCCGGACGAATTCGCCAAATTCTGAGTAACTTAATCGGCAATGCCATTAAATTTACTCACCAAGGCGAAATCATTGTGAGTGCAGCTCTATGCGATGACAGTGAACACTATTGGCGTCTCACCTTAGCGGTAAAAGATACTGGCATTGGTATTTCCAAAGAAAAACACCAACATGTATTTGAGCTATTCAGCCAAGAAGATTCTTCAACCACACGTAATTATGGCGGCACCGGGCTTGGTTTAGCTATCGTAAAGCGATTATGTAATCACATGGATGGCGATATTAGCTTGACCAGTGCCACAAACAAAGGCAGCGAATTTGTTTGTAATTTACGTATTAAAAAGGCAAATCAAAGCTCGCTTTCTCAGCCTAATGTAGCAATAAGTGGATTAAATATTTTAGTTGTCGATGATAATGAAACTAACTGTGAAATATTAGCAAAGCAGCTTAAAAACTGGGGCGCCAAGGTCACTACGTTTTCAAACGGGCAAGAAGCCTTAGCGCGATGTAATACACTCAAAGCGAGCGAAACGTTATTTGATGTAGCGATACTTGATATGCAAATGCCAATAATGAGTGGTGAAATGCTGGCTAAAGAGCTAAAAGCAGATAACCAACTGGCTGCTATTAAGTTGATTATGATGACCTCAATGCAACATAAAGGCGATGCTAAACATTTTGCAAAGATTGGCTTTGATGGCTATTTTCCAAAACCTGCGACCAGTGCAGATCTGCGCGCGGCTTTACAGATTATAGTTGATAATGGCGAACCGTTAAAACACGCTGAACCACTGTTAACACGCCACTACATTAATGAACTAAATAACACCAAGGTTCAGCCTACCAGCAAGGAGTTACCACAACTTAATGCGTTGTTAGTTGAAGATAATAAAGTAAACCAAATGGTTGCAAAAGGTATTTTGTCTAAGCTCAAGCTAACTTGTGAGATTGCTGAAAACGGCCTTGATGCAGTGAATAAGCTAAAAGCACAATCAACACCGTACGACGTAATTTTTATGGATATTCAAATGCCGGAAATGGATGGTTACCAAGCAACTAATGCCATACGACAAAACCAATGTGGTGAACAACACCAGCACACAACCATTATTGCGATGACTGCCAATGCGATGGAAGGTGATAAAGAAAAGTGCTTAGCAGCAGGCATGAATGAGTATATTTCGAAGCCTATTTCAATTGACGATGTAAAAGGCAAGTTAAAGTTACTGTTTACGTAATCCCCTTATGGTAGAACTTTGGGAATTATCGTGAATAAATTCTATATCTACTATAGCGTCTAATTTAATAAACTGTTGCATCTTGTAAACAGCTTTATCACCGAGGACATTGACTCTAGGAAAGACCACCTCTCACCTTCAGGCAAACCTTTAATAATCTCAGCAAATCGGTTTACTCGCTCTTCATTAGAATCAGTTTCCGCCATGTAGATAAACAATTCTTTGAATCTGCTATCCAGTTCCAGTATCGATTTATCACTCAAGGCATTAACAGCATGGCCACCATCACTAAAGCCCAGCTCTAGTTTGGCTATCAATGGATCTATATCGGCTATGGTTAACTGCTTTTGCATGGCGTTTTTTATCTGGTTTAGCTGTTGGCTTATTAAGCTAGTGTCTAACGTCCTTGAATGAATAACAAGCCCTTTTAGCTGTAAAATTAATGGCTTGAGGCGCTCCATCAATACCAAGGCCACCTCGAGTTTGTGTGTCCTAAGGCACATCCTTATTTCCCTCATTCCAAGGCGCTTAGGTATTTTAACCCTAAGGTAATAAGTGGCCTTACGGCAATATAAATATTGGCAACCAACTACGGCCTGCATATTCACCTCACTAACCAATAAAAATTAAAGCACCGTGTACCAAAGCCATGTACCACGAAATTGTGCTTTTGAACTTTAAAATCAAACTGTTAGTGAAAAGTGTATCAGGCGAAAAGAAGTACCTAAATCAATACCTTAGGAATTTATAACGAGTTAAATTTTGTCTTGTGAATTGAGTTTTGAAGCTGCGAGCCGTGTACCAAAGGGTACATGGAAATGTGATTTGATGATGGATAATTTTAGCGAACCGCTTGATCTACATAAGCAAATCAAGCGGTTACTAAAATTTCTGAGCTAGCCATAAGCCGGGTTCTGTCGTGGATAATCATTCGTCTAGGCCTTGGATCGCTCCAAGGCTCAAGCAACCTACCCGGTTCCGATGTGGGCCACACGTTCTTTATAAATAAAGATGGAACCCTATTTGGTCTTGCTCCGGGTGGAGTTTACCTTGCAACCAACTGTTACCAGTGGCCCGGTGCGCTCTTACCGCACCCTTTCACCCTTACCAACCGAAGTTGGCGGTCTTCTCTCTGCTGCACTTGTCGTAGGCTCGCGCCTCCCAGCCGTTAGCTGGCACCCTGCCCTGTGGAGCCCGGACTTTCCTCCCCTTTACCCGTATATCCGAAGATACAACGATAAAGCAGCGATTATCTGGCTGACTCAGGGCGCCATTATACGGATTTTAACGTCTGCGGCTAGTTTTATTAGCGCCCCCGCAAAACCATTCATCTTAGATCAAAGAAACTGCGGCGATTTTAAAACTAGTTCAACACGTCTATTTTGCTGCATATTCGACTCGGTATCGTTTGCTGCTTTTGGCGCAACTGGGCCTACACCTACAGGCGTCAAACGTTGCTTATCAATTTTGTAGTTTGATATCAGCGTATTAACCACCTCTGCAGCACGGCGTTTAGACAAATCATGATTGTAACCATATTGTCCTTTGTTATCTGTGTGTCCCACCACATATAAAGATACTTGCTTCGAGTTTTTCAAAAAGTCTGCAATTTCTGCTAGTTGCTTATCCGAACTAGCTTTTAGTGTGTGCTTATCAAAATCAAATTCGATGCCATACAAAGACACGCTGCCTGTCGCTTGAATTTGCTTGCTTAGGGTATCGCTATCAATATTAAGTGCAACTTGGCTCATTGCACGTTCTTCAATAATATCAACCACCATGTCTACATTAAATTGAGCGCGTTTTTGAGTGCTATACATGGTTATGTAAATCTTACCTTGAGGTGTTACTTTTTCAGCACTGAATAAATAGTAATGACTCTCGCGGGTTATATTATAAATGTCTGAACGGTGATTCTTGGCATGAATTGTTTTTTCAAGGTTATCGCGAAGAATATAGTTACCACAATCTGCTGCACTGCACTCATAAATTAAATTGAACCCTGCTTTTTGTAATGCATTAATGTAATTCTGATGCACTGCGTAGGGGCCAACATTTTTGTCGATACTGTAGTTAATCGTAGTAATTTTACCGCTTACTTTTTTAGTCGGTATCGATTTTTTATACGGGCCAATTATTAAAGGGTAAGACTCGAAATCATTAACCGCTGAATGAATAATATAACTGCCAGGGAAGCGCTCTATCATTGGGTGGTCAGTACTACCTTTGGCATCTTTTTTTGGCGCTTTTAAATTCGAAAAATCGAGCGATTGTATTTCAAAATTGCTATCAATAGATATACCAATATCTGGCATTTTCGTTTCAACAATCTGCTCATAGGCATACTTTAATGCATCTCGATAATCATTTTGTGCAAACACTTGTATCGCTTGACGACTGCCCTCCTCTCCTTTTATCGCAGAAAGATAACCAAAGCGACTTTTTCTAACATTTGAATAACCCACTTGGTAAATATTGTTATAGCGAAAGCTATTTTCAACGGTTTTCCGGTAAGGTTTTGTACTGCAATCTGTGAGGCATTTTGTGGCAATCGTAAAACCGTCTGCAATTAGGTTATTTGCTAATTCTTCAAGGTAATGCGAGTAACTGATGCTAGGCTGATTTTTTTGTTCTTGAACATAAGACTTATATTGACCTGTAATTTCAACGGATTTTTTACCTTCATTGTCCATCATTATTACAGTAGGCACGTACGCATATTGCGCACTGCTAAGAGTTTTGGCGCTATCGTTTTTTGCCACGACTAAGCCATCTGAGCCGGCCATAGCAACCAATGGTAAGAGTGCGCATGAATATGCGAGTGCTTTTTTAAACATCTATCTTCCTTAATCTATTGCTGTTTAATATTTAAAAGCGCACGGTTAATGCGCTTTACATGTGAATATGTGTTTTTACTCCAGTTCGAGCATTGCTTTATACAGCGCGTTTTTCTTTAAATCTAAATACTCTGCGGCAATACCACAAGCCTTTTTCAGTGGCATTTCTGCTTGTAGCAATTGAATCAGTTTTATTGCTTCAGGTGATATTGCATTTTTATCCGCTTGTTTTCCAGGCAACATTAACACAATTTCCCCTTTCTGCCGTGCAGTGTCTTCCGTTAAGAAATCGATTAATTCCACCACTGTGCCACTAAAGAAAGTTTCAAAGCTTTTCGTTAACTCTTTTGCCAACACTACTTTTTGCTCATCACCAAGCGCGAGTTTTAAGTCATCTAAACTGGCCATAATACGGTGTGTACTTTCGTACATAATACTTGTCATACCTGAATTGAATGCATCAATAAAGAACTCTTGGCGCGCTTTGCTTTTAGCTGGCGTAAAACCAATAAATTGAAAACGATCTGTCGCTAGGCCAGAACATGAAACTGCAGCAATTGCAGCACATGCTCCTGGAATTGGGCTTACTTTTGCGCCTTTTTCACGACATAAATTAACCACTGCATAACCAGGATCGCTAATCAGCGGCGTGCCTGCATCCGATACAAGCGCCACATTTAATCCTTGCTCCAACCAATCGAGTAGCTCGCTCGCTTTTTGCTTTTCATTATGATCATGTACCGCAATCACTTTTGCTTTAATTGAAAAGTGGCTTAACAGCTTGTTGGTATGGCGCGTGTCTTCTGCTGCAATAATATCAACACTTGATAAAACGCTTAGTGCTCGTTGCGTAATATCCTCTAAATTACCAATGGGTGTTGCTACTACAAATAACTGCCCTTTAGCGCTTTGGTGATTTGATGTTCCTAAATCGGTTGGTTTCTGGCTATTTGCCATTGAGCTCTCCTACAACAGTTTGTAATATATGACCTAATTGGATAGAAAAATACTGAGATCAGCGTGCGACTAAAACTATTAGGGTTAACAGCTATATTTTCCTTGTTATCAGCGTGTAGTACAACCGAAAAAACACCGGTTGTTGAAACGGTAAAAGCCAAACCCGCTGTTGAGGTCGATCTAAGCGCACAAGATTTATATCAAAAAGCCTTATCTAAACGTGATTTTGATAAGATTCAGTTGCTTTATACTGCACGCGACCGTGCGATTGAAGAGCAAAACTGGCAGCTTGTTATTACCATTTGCGAACAATTAATCGAATCGGGTGGCCCAGATAGTGTGCGTAATCAGCTTTATATTGCCTTGGCTTACACCCAGCAAAAAGATTATCACACGGCATTAGAAACGCTTGAGTCGCTCAATGCCAAACTCACATCCCCAATGCATTTTTTTCTACACCAAGAAATTTACGGCAATATATACTCAGCTCAAGCTTTGCCTCATCAAGCGACACCGTATTTAATTCGCGCGTCAGAAACCGCAAATAAACACGACTTTAAGGCCGACAAAGTAAATAAAGCACTGTGGCAGGTGTTAAACCAACTTTCCATTAAACAGCTTGAAACACTTAACTCAGGTAGCAGTATTCAACGAGGATGGGTTAGCTTGGCACTTTATACCCAGCTTTATATTGGCGATGCAACCTCATTACAAGCCGCGCTAAATAAGTGGAATTATGCCTATTCAAACCACCCGGCAAGCTTTGCTCTACCTGATAACATGCAGCAGATTATCGATGTGCAACCAATTAATGTGAACCGCATCGCAATTATTTTGCCAAGCAATCAAAGTAAACAAAAAGCATTATCGCAATCATTAAAGGCTGGCATTTTAGCGGCATCAGAAAAACACCCTGACCGAGAATTGCACTTTATTAATTCAGCATTGAGCGCAGAACAAATTGCAGAGCAACTAAATGAACTTGCGCCTGATTTTGTTATTGGCCCACTTTTAAAAGAAAACATTGATAAGTTACAACAAGCGGGTACGCTCGATGCTTACCCTGCAATGTACCTTAACACCACACCACAGGCACTTGAGTCAATTGATCACTTTGCCTTTGCACTTAATCCTGAACATGAAGTAACCCAAGCGGTTTACCACTTTGTAAATAAAGAGTTTAAAAAGCCACTTGTTATTGCACCGGGCAATCGCTTAGGTAAACGATTAGCCAACCATTTCACCAACCAATGGTTGGAATTTTCTGATAATGAGCCGGAAGTAGGTTTTTATGCAAACAAGCGTGATATGCAAAAGCTGGTGCAAGAGCTACTTGAAGTCGACAAGAGTAAAAAGCGCATTAGAGAAATCAGCCTAATGTTCAGAGGTAAGCTGCATGAAGAAACACGCTCTCGCCGCGATATTGATGCGATTTATATTATTGCCGATGCCGCGCAAACGCGACTGCTGAAACCGTCTTTTGATGTGAATATTTCAACCTTTGCTAAGCGTATTCCTATTTTTGCCAGCTCGCGTAGCCACGATATTAAATCCGATAAAACCGATAAAAAAGACTTAGCCGGTTTGTATTTTTCAGAAATTCCCTGGATGCTGCCATTAACAGGCGAACAACAGTCTTTACGCAGTGAATTTGATCAAATCTGGCCTGAGCACACAACCTTAGAGCAACAGTTGTTCGCCATGGGTTTTGATGCGGTTAAGTTAATTCCGCAATTGCGCCAACTACAAATGGTGCCGGGCAAAACATTAACAGGCCTAACAGGTGATCTAACGGTCAATCAAGATGGCGACATTGAACGCGCATTAAAGTGGGCACAATATCGAGAAAAACAAATCGTAACGCTCGATATTAAGTCGCAAAAACCAACGCCGTTATTTATTAAAAATCACCAACAAGAAACGCAGGAAGCAGCTTTATAAGGCAAAAGGAATAGCATGGGATGGACCTCGAGATTATTTAAAAACAGTAAAGAAAAGGGAAACTTTTTCGAACTACAAGCTGAGCAATATTTAAAGAAACAGGGTTTAACACCAGTAACACGTAATTATAATTGCCGTTATGGTGAACTCGACTTAATAATGAAAGACGGTAACACTTTAGTGTTTGTTGAAGTTAAGTACCGCAAGTCAGAGGCATTTGGCGGTGCAATTAACGCGTTATCACACGCTAAACAGCAAAAATTAACACGCACCTTGTTTTATTATTTGAAACAAAATAGGCTAGAGGATTGTCCATATAGAGTCGACTATGTCGCAATAAGCGGACAAAACTCAGAACAATTTACTTGGATTAAAAGCGCATTTTAGTATGCAAGAACTCGTTAAAGAAATATACACAGAAAGCATTCAAGCTCAAATTGCCGCTGGTGAAGCATTGCCTAGCGCTTTAGAAGCTGCGGCATTTACCATAGTGCAAAGCCTAATTAACGGCAATAAAGTACTGTGTTGCGGTGGCAGCAATAATCATATGTTAGCAGCGCATTTTGCCAACTTGCTGGTTAATTTTTATGAAACTGAGCGCCCGTGCTTGCCAGCAATTGCATTAAGCAACGAATTAACGCACCTGTCGAGCTATGCCACAACCGATGCCAACGAAAGCTTTTCGCGCCAAGTACGTGCCTACGGACAAAGTGGTGACTTGCTTGTGGTGATCACGGTAACCGGTAACGAGAAAGAAGTGATCAGCGCCGTTGAAGCTGCTCTAACCAAAGATATGCAAGTAATTGTATTAAGTGGTGATGATGGTGGCGAGCTGGCAGGACTATTAGGGCCAAACGATGTTGAAATACGCGTGCCCTCAAAAAGACCGAGCCGAATTATCGAATCTCACTTGTTTAATATCCATTGCTTAAGTGAGCTTATCGATTTAACCCTTTTTCCACAGGATGATAGTTAATGAAATTTAAATTAGCTGTTGTTGCATCTATTGTTCTTTTACAAGGGTGTAGCGCTGCCATTGTAGCTGGTACTGCAGGCGCAGTAACATCAGCAACCGATCGTCGCACGCTTGGCACACAGATTGATGATAACAACCTTGAAATCAAAGCCACACTGGCCTTAAAAGACGACGAGCAGTTAGCTAAATTTAGCAATATTATTGTGGTGAGCTTAAATGGCCGCGTATTACTGATTGGCCAAACACCAACCACAGAAATGCGCGCTAAAGCCGAAGCGATTGTGAAACCAATACGTGGCGTTGAAAAAATCCATAATCAAATTCGTATTGGTAACATCACAGGTGTTAGTACCAAAACACACGATACTTGGCTAACTTCCAAGGTAAAAACCATGTTGGTATCTGAAGAAAGTGTCAGTGCTAATGATATCAAAGTGATTACCGAAAACGGGGAAGTCTTTTTAATGGGGCTCGTTACAGAACAAGAAGCTAATTTAGCAGCCGACGTTGCCCGTCATGTTTCGGGAGTCGAAAAAGTAATAAAAGTATTCGAATACCTTTAAGGCGCAGTTAGCGCCTTTTTTATTATAAAAATAAGAATAAAAACATGCGCCATTATTTAATTTTACCGTTACTGCTATTTGCAGTATTCACATTACACGCCAAGCAGCATTTTGCTGCGCCTTATAGCGAACGTGTTTATGTTACCCAAATCACCAAAGCATTTGCTGATGAAGTAAATCAAGAATTAGGGCTTAACATTGTTTTTCATAGCGGTGAAAGCCTTTACAAGCACAATGAAATTTACCGCGCACTGCGCACAAACCAAATACAACTTGGTGAAATATTTATCGCTCGTTTGAGCAATCATGGTGCTATCTATCAACTCGACAACTTACCGTTTTTAGCCACAAATTTTAGCAGCGCTCAACAACTAGCTAAGCAACAAGCCGTTGAATTACGTAGCCAATTCGCCGAGCACGGATTACATCTGTTACTTACCAACCCTTGGCCGCCACAGGGCTTATTTACCAGTAAAGCAATCAAAGCTGCAAGCGACCTCAGTGGCCTTAAGGTTAGAAGCTATAGCGCAATGACGGCAAAATTAGCAAACCACCTTAAAATGATCCCAACCGCCGTTTCAAGCGCTGAGATTGCACAGGCATTTGCTACCGGTATGATTGAAGCAATGATCACCTCGCCAGCGACGGGAGTTTCGAGCAGAGCATGGCAATTTAGTCGCTATTACACACCAATCAATGCCTGGATCCCAAAAAATATGGTGCTAATGAACCATGTCTTGTATCAATCTTTAACCCCAACGCAAAAACAGAAACTGAAACAAATCGTGAACAAGTATCAGCAGCGTGCATGGCAACAAGCTGAGCAGCAAACCACACAGATGACTAAGTTATTAGCGGATAACGGCATGATTATTTCGCCTGTGAGCGATAGTTTATCGCAGAGTTTAAAAATTGTTGGCGCTAACATGGCGCAAGAATGGGCACTCAATGCAACACAAAGCGAGTTACACGTGCTGCAAAAGTTTAAGGAGCAACAAAATGCTCAATAAATTAAATGCGTTCAACATGAAAGTGAGCATTTTACTTATCGTTGCGATTTTTTTGTTAGTGCTCAGCCAAATCGTATTGCGTTTGTTTAATTTGTACATTCCGTCACTCAATGAGATATGCGGATATTTGCTGATCAGCAGTTTTTTCTTGGCGTTAGGCTATAGCTTTGAACAAGAGAAACATATTCGTGTGGCTCTGGTGTTTGAATTCGACAACCCTCATCTCAGTCATTACGCCCAAGTAGTTAGCTATTTAACAGCGACCTTAATTTGCACCTTTATTAGCTATGCATGTATTCAGCTAACTATCGACTCTTACCATTTTCATGAAGTATCGAGCGGTGAGATTGCTATTTTAGAATGGCCCATTCAAGCTATTATGGCTTACGCCAGCTGCGTAACAACTATTACCATTGCATTTAAGGGATTGGAGGTACTACGTGGACATAGTTAGCCTTAGCGCTATTTTGGCGGTTATTTTTGCCGTTTTACTGCTAACAGGCGTATGGATTGGTTTTAGTTTAATCGGCGTTGCTTTAGTAGCACTTATTCTTAATAACAATTCGGCTATCGACCTGATATTTGCGGGCACTGCATTTGCGCATTTAACGCCCTGGTCATTAATCGCTTTACCGCTATTTATTTGGATGGGCGAACTGCTATATAAAGCCAAAGTAGCCGATGACTTATTTAATGGTTTAAGCCCGATACTGGCAAAGTTACCGGGGGGACACTTGCACATTAACGTGTTTGGCTCTGGTATTTTTGCGGCTTTATCGGGATCATCTGCTGCTACTGCCGCAACAATTGGCCGTATGACTATTCCAGAGCTAAAAAAGCGCGGTTATAACGAGCAAGATATTTATGGCTCTCTAGCTGGATCTGCTACTCTTGGACTGCTAATTCCACCGTCGATTATTTTGATTGTGTATGGCGTTGCTGCGGATATTTCCATTGCAGACCTATTTATTGCAGGCATTCTGCCCGGACTAATTTTATTAGCGCTGTTTTCCACTTATATTGCGATTCGCGGCTACTTAAAACCGGTAGATAAAAGCCAACTCATTGCAAGCTCAGGTAATCCATTAACGTTACTTCCAATTATCTCGTTAATCACATTTGTTATTGCTGCCATCTACTTCGGCTTTGCAACACCCAGTGAGTCTGCGGTGTTAGGTATAGTAGGTAGCTTTATTTTGATTAAAGCAAAAAAACGACTGACGCTAGAGCTGGTTAAGCATAGCTTAGTTGATGCGGCGATGACCACAGCTATGATATTACTGATTTTACTCGGTGCGAGCTTTGTTACTATCGCGATGGGCTTTTTACAATTACCTGCAACACTTGCCACTTGGATAGCCAGCCTAGAACTTGGTAACTATCAACTGCTAATCTATTTAACCTTAGCGTTTATTTTATTAGGGTTATTTTTAGATGGTATTTCGATTATTGTGCTCACCGCGGCCATACTCTTACCTATTGTAGAGCTAGCTGGCATCGACCTCATATGGTTTGGTATTTACTTGGTTGTGGTGGTGGAAATATCGCAAATTACGCCGCCGATTGGCTTTAACTTATTTGTTTTAAAGTCACTCACCAATGCCTCTTTGGCTCAGTTGGCAAAAGCCTGCTTACCGTACTTTTTGATTATGTTGCTGATGCTTAGTTTATTAGTGATGTTTCCAGAGATTGTTACCAAATAGCGTTATCGCAGGTTGTAAAAAAACCGGCCTAAGCCGGTTTTTTTTTGCGATTACTTAACCACTTTTAAATGCGAACCACGCTTTTTCGGTGGTTCATCATTACCATCACCCTCAGATGGTGTTTCCTGTGATTCAACCTCTGCTGGTTCTTCATATTCTGAAAAGTCTTCAGGGGTAAACACTGTACCTTCGCCATTTTCTCTTGCGTAAATAGCAAGTACGGCGCCAATTGGTACCACCACACGCATTGGTTGGCCACCAAAACGTGCATTAAAGCTTACTTCATGATTATCCATATGAAACTGTGCAACCGCACTTGGGTTGATGTTCAACACAATTTGTCCGTCTTGCACAAACTGCATTGGTACAGTGACATTTGGAAATTCAGCATTCACCACTAAATGTGGTGTACATTGATTGTCTACAATCCAATCAAAGAAAGCTCTCAGTAAATAAGGGCGATTAGAAGTCATTAAAGTCGAATCTCGCGCTCAGCTTCAGTTAATGATGCTTGGAACGACTCTCGCTCAAATAAACGCATCATGTAGTCTTTAAGCTCTTTGCTACCTTGACCTGTAAGTTCAATACCGAACTCAGGTAAGCGCCATAGTAGTGGTGCTAGGTAACAATCAATTAAGCTAAACTCTTCGCTCATAAAGTAAGGCGCTTCACCAAAAATAGGTGCAATCGCTAATAAACCTTCAGTTAACTCACGACGTGACGCATCAACATCAACACCTGCTTCAATTTTCTTAGCAAGGCTATACCAGTCATTTTCAATGCGGTGCATCATTAAACGGCTGCGACCACGCATAACTGGGTATACAGGCATTAGTGGTGGGTGAGGAAAACGCTCGTCAAGGTATTCCATGATGATGTTTGCTTCGTATAAACCAAGCTCACGATCGATCAATGTTGGTACAGTGCCGTAAGGGTTAATTTCATGTAACGCTTCTGGCAAGTTATCCTTTTCTGCTAGGTGAATATCAACACTTACGCCTTTCTCTGCAAGTACGATACGTACTTGGTGGCTATACATACAGTTTTCACCAGAAAACAGTGTCATCACAGGGCGCTTATTGGCAGCTACAGCCATGCTTTCCTCCAGTATATTAAAAACAGCAATAGGGGCTTAAGCCCCTATTACAAATTTTGTGCTAAAAAGTGTGCAAATTAATGCACATCTCTCCAGTATTCTTTCTTCAGTAAGAACGCTAGGATAAACAGGATTACTAGGAAACCTAATACCTTATAACCAATCGCTTCTGACTGTAAACGTGTTGGTTCACCAACATACGCTAAGAAGTTAGTTAAGTCACGTACCGCTTGGTCGTACTCGTCATCGCTCATTTCGCCTGAACCATCAGTCGTAATTTCAACAACTTTCTTAACTTTAACGCCGTGCTCTTCAACTTCTTCGAAACGCGCAGTAGGTACGCCTTGCAACTCTTGCAATACGTGTGGCATACCAACCGATGGGAATACAGTGTTGTTTACACCAAATGGACGACTTTCATCAACATAGAAAGACTTCAGGTAAGTGTAAATCCAATCTGCACCACGAACACGTGCTACTAACGTTAGATCTGGTGGCGCAGCACCAAACCATTTTGCAGCATCGTCTTGTTCGATTGCGTTAAGAATGTGGCTACCTACTTTTGAACCATCAAAAATAAGTTGCTCTTCGCCCACTTTAGTAGGAATACCGATATCACGGAATGTACGCTCATAACGCTGGTACTGCATTTGGTGGCAACCTAAGCAGTAGTTCATAAACGTTTTAGCACCACGTTGTAACGATGCTTTGTCCGTTAAATCATGATTCGCTTCTAAAAGTGGAACCGACGGGCCTGCTGCCATTGTTAGTGAAGGCAACAAAGCGAATAAACCAATAATTAGCTTTTTCATCATTTCGTTAACCTCTCTGGCACTGGCTTAGTCTTTTCGTTTTTACTGTAGAAGAACAGTAATACGAAGAACATGAAGTAAGTTACAGTCGTAATTTGTGATAACACAGTTTTAAAGTCTGTTTGTGGTGTCGCACCAACCCAACCTAGGATGATGAAAGTAACAACAAACTGAGCAATGTTTAACTTGTGGAAGCCACAACGGTAACGAATTGATTTCACTTTACCACGGTCAATCCAAGGTAGTAACGCAAGCACAACAATTGATGCGCCCATCGCGATTACACCTAGTAGCTTATCAGGGATAGCACGTAGGATTGCGTAGAATGGTGTGAAGTACCAAACAGGGAAAATATGCTCAGGCGTCTTCAACGGGTTTGCCGCTTCAAAGTTCGGCGCTTCTAAAAAGAAACCACCCATCTCTGGCGCAAAGAAAACAACCCAGCAGAACAAGATTAAGAAACCTGTTACACCCACAATATCTTTTACTGTGTAGTAAGGGTGGAACGGAATCGCGTCAACGATATCTTTCTTATCTGTGTAATATTCATGGAATTTGAATTTAGCTTTATCTTCTTCAGCAACAGTGCCTTTCTTACGTTTAATTTCAACACCGTCAGGGTTGTTTGAACCCACTTCGTGAAGTGCAATAATGTGTAAGAAAATTAAGATAACAAGTACTAATGGTAATGCAATTACGTGTAGTGCGAAGAAGCGGTTAAGCGTTGCACCAGAGATTACGTAGTCACCACGGATCCACTGAGTAAGGTCTTCACCAATCACTGGAATCGCACCAAATAGCGAGATAATTACCTGCGCACCCCAGAAAGACATTTGTCCCCAAGGTAGTAAGTAACCCATAAATGCTTCAGCCATTAGCGCTAAGAAGATAAACATACCGAATAACCACAGTAGTTCACGTGGTTTTTGGTAAGAACCGTAGATCATGCCGCGGAACATATGCAGGTATACAACAACGAAGAATGCAGAGGCACCCGTTGAGTGTAAATAACGCAGTAACCAACCGTATTCTACATCACGCATGATGTATTCAACTGAAGCAAACGCGCCTTCTGCTGAAGGAACATAGTTCATTGTTAACCAAATACCCGTTACGATTTGGTTAACAAGTACTAACATGGCTAATGAACCAAAGAAGTACCAGAAGTTAAAGTTTTTTGGCGCAGGATATTGTGCAATGTGCATATTCCAAACGCGAGTCATCGGAATACGCTGATCAATCCAATCGATAATATTCGCAAACATTACGCAGCCCCTTCTTCTCCACCAACTAAAATAGTGGTGTCATCGATAAATGTGTAAGGAGGGATTTCTAGGTTTAATGGTGCTGGTACAGCTTGGAAAACACGGCCAGCCATATCAAACTTAGAACCATGACAAGGACAGAAGAAACCATCTTCAGTACCTTCAACCTTTTCACCAAAACCACCGTTAAGGAAAGTTGGTGAACAACCCAAGTGAGTACAAATACCAACAGCAACAAAGATATTCTCTTTTTGCGAACGGTACGCATTTTGTGCGAACTCTGGTTGTTGTGGCTCTTCAGAATTAGGATCACGAAGTTGACCTTCGTGAGCTTTCATCTGCTCAAGCATTTTTGGTGTACGATTAATAACCCAAACAGGCTTACCTCGCCACTCAACACGAATTAATTGCCCTGGCTCAAGCTTTGAGATATCAACTTCTACAGGCGCGCCTGCAGATTTTGCTCTCTCACTTGGGTTCCACGACGCGATAAAAGGAACAGCAGCCCCTACAGCTCCCACACCACCAACAACAGAAGTTGCGATAGTTAGAAAGCGACGGCGGCTATTGTCTACTGGCGCATTGCTCATCCACTCATCTCCACTATGATTCTCAACACTTGCCATATTGAGAACATCAGTTACAGCAGTTTAAATTTTGACTTTACAAAATAGGTGCGATCATAAATAAAAGCCTTGATTAAAACAAGGTTATACCGGTCTTCAAGCACAATTAAATTGTATTTTAGTTCGATTTATTTGAAATCACGAACACACAGCCTAAAACTGTGAAAATTCTGTGCTTTTACAGAGCCTACCCAAAATTGAGCGAGCGTGTCCTGATAGAGATCAAAACTCCGTAGAAGTATGCGTGAAATTCAAAGTAATTAGTCGCTAAATTATGCTTTTCGAGCCACATTTGATGCACGCCAGAGTATAGCAACCTGCGGGAGGATTAACCAATGAAATAAGCGAGGAAATTCCTCGCTTTAGACTAATTTGTGACTAAAATGTGAAACTAAAACCAACTGACGGGCGCATTTCAAAGTCATCGCTCTCTTCTTTCAAAATCAAGTCATCGGTTGACTTCACCTTTGCGTAATCAAGGTCAATATACGCCGTATTGTCTTTAGCGTATAAATTCATTACTTCTAAAATCAGCAATGCATCGAGTCCAAAAAAATCTGTTTTGCGTTCAAAGCGCAAATCTAAACGGTGATAAGCATCAAAACGCTCAGAAAATGGTTCGCCGTATTCCGGTAAGAAACTCCCCTCAAATTCAGGGTTTTCACGCACACCTACAATAGGTGTGTAAGATTGACCACTGCGCGCTGTGAAGTTAAAGCCACCATTCCAGCGTTCGCTAATTTGGTAGTTAAACACCATATTAAACACAAGCGGTGTGTCGGCATAATAATCACGAGTGATATCACGGCGCTCATCAGTGCGTTCACTTTTGCCATAACTTAAACTCATCCAGCCGTACCATCGGTCAGTTTTGTTTTTATTAATCAATAAATCAACACCATAAGCTCTACCCGTTACATCGTTGCTATAACGTAAATGCTGATCCACATCGTTTTCAGTCAGTGCTAACGGTAAGTCATCCATGCTTTTGTAATAGGTTTCAATTGACCAACTCCAGTCATCGGCCAAAAACTGCTGATAACCAACAACCGACTGATTTGCTGTTTGCGACTTTAAGTTGGGGTTACCTGTGTCTTCTAAAATAGTACCGATATCTTGCAGGCGATTGTAACTGCCATATTTAACCCACACTGATTGATCTTGATTAATGTGATAGGTCAATCCTAAACGCGGGTGAGTAAACGACTCATCGCTGTAATCATTTTTTTGATGTTGTACGCCAATGTCGGCAATTAACGAGTCGGTTATCGTGTATTGATAATTTGCGCCAATAAAGTAACTACCAATATCGACTTCTCGTTTACCTGCTATACGCTCTCCTTTGGCAAGCTCGCAATCTGGATCTAATTCTGTACAGACATAGAGAAAAGTATCATATTCATAGCTTATCGTTTTATCAAAATAAGCGCTATCAAATGTAAGTAAGTCATCACCTACCACATTTATACTTACACGCCCTTTGTAGGTAAGTAGCTCTTCTTTTTCTTCTTCAAAATACCCTTTGGGTGTTAACTTGCTGCGCCCATAATCTAATCGACCCGAATGTGTTAACGAGCCAATCCCCACTTTTGCTTGATAACCTTTACCATAATGGTCCCAAATAACATTTTGGCTATCGAAGGAACGCGCAAAATCTGCATCGCCTTGGAAATCAGGATTCTTAAGTGATAAATCCGCGCGTTCACTAAAACTTGCTGCCGCGCTGTCTTCTGCGCCCGTAAACAACACACTTAACACATTGTTGTTATTTATATCCCAAACAAATTTATTTTGGTAATCATAGTCATCGGGAGCATCGTTTATTGTAATGCCCGTATTTTCGCCATCTTCGTCTTCAATTTCCTCACCTTCTGAGAAAAACAACGGAAGCGTACTTTTTCGTCCAGACAAATAAAATGAAATATCGTCGGTGATTGCACCTTCAACAAAAACCCCCGCTTTAAACATAGTAAAATCAAGCGTGGTTTTAATATCCTGATTTTTTGGGTTACGCAGTGTGACATCAAATACCGCCCCGGTTGCATCACTAAAGCTAGTGCCATAGCCCGCAGAATAAAGGCGAAAGTCTTGCACTAAATACTTGTTAAAAATCGAGCTGCCAAAATCATGAAAAATGTAGCCTGCGGGCATAAAGTCGACTTCAAAGTAATTATCATCTGGCGACGAACCACGTACAGCGGGTTCTCCCATTGAGCCTCCGGCCGCTACTACACCAGGCAATGCATATACAGCTAGCAAGGGGTCGCCCAAAGCACCCGGCATATTAATCAGCTTTTCAGCATCTTCGGTAATTTCAGTAAGTACACTTGAACGCTTCGATACCACTTGAATACGTTCAATTTCTTCGCCTTTTGCTTGTTCAGCCAAGGCATTAGTTGCAAATACACTCGCCACAGCCAGCGCGACTAAAGAGATCGGTTTAAATGAAGTCATATCACTTCCTTGATACGGATTAGTTGAGTAAGAAGTTAACGCGGGAAATAATACCCATACTCTCTGTAAGTGACTGTGGGAAAATGTTGAGAAATGTAGGGTGCCGTAACAAAGCCTTTAAATAGTAATTTTTAAAATTAGTGACTTACTGACAAACATAAATTTTAGGCAATAAAAAACCCGAGTATAAACTCGGGTTTTGTAATTCTTGTAAACGTAAAAAATTAACGTTTTGAGAATTGAGTGTTCTTACGTGCTTTCTTAAGACCCACTTTCTTACGCTCAACTTTACGAGCGTCGCGAGTAACAAAGCCAGCTTTACGAAGTGGTGAACGAAGAGACTCGTCAAACTCCATAAGCGCACGAGTAATACCGTGACGGATAGCACCCGCTTGACCAGTAGAACCACCACCTTCAACAGTGATGTAAAGGTCAAACTTTTCAACCATTTCAACTAGCTCTAGTGGCTGACGAACAACCATGCGAGAAGTTTCACGACCGAAGTATTCTTCGATAGAACGTTGATTGATTACGATGTTGCCAGTACCTGGGCGTAAGAATACGCGAGCACTTGAACTTTTACGACGACCTGTACCGTAGTATTGATTTGCCATGAGTTATGCTCCTTAAATGTCCAGTACTTTAGGCTGTTGAGCTACGTGACCGTGCTCAGAACCTGCGTATACTTTTAGTTTACGGTACATTTCACGACCTAGAGGGCCTTTTGGTAACATACCTTTAACTGCTTTTTCGATAATCATTTCAGGCTTTTTAGCTTGAAGCTTATCGAAAGTGATAGACTTAAGGCCACCTGGGAAACCAGAGTGAGCGTAGTACACTTTATCAGTTGTCTTGTTACCAGTTACAGTAACTTTCTCAGCGTTGATTACGATGATGTAATCGCCAGTGTCAACGTGAGGAGTGTATTCAGCTTTATGCTTACCGCGTAGACGGTGAGCGATTTCAGTAGCGATACGACCTAAAGTTTTGCCTTCAGCGTCAACTACGTACCAGTCACGTTTTACAGATTCTGGCTTAGCAACAAACGTTTTCATTTATTAAAAATCCAATGTTTACAATTTAAAAACCACAAGCAGAAACAACTTCTGCTGCTCTATTACACTTGCTTCAACCCCTTCGAGCTCAAGACTTAAAACCCTCAGCTGTGGCTAAACTAACCGAGGTAGAACGGTAAGTGGCGGACGCGGAGTATAGCAAGAGCTGGATAGATTTTCTACTAATAATTTGAGGAAAATAAAGGTTTTTGGCTGCTATCGCACGGTTTAATAGGATTTTGAAAGATTGGACAAAACCTCAGCATTTACCTCCCTGTATTTTAATAAGCCCCATCCATGGGCTTATGTCACTTTTCTTTGCTTCGCCAAAGATAAAGTAACCAAAAGAAAGGCGACCGTACAATCAAACTTAATCCTCAAAGTAGCTTTAAATTTAAAGATAAACGTCATAAATCGATATCCCTATCTCAGTATGACTTACTCGACACGCTCCGCTTCCTGTCTCGTATTATCAATTAAAACCCACTTTTCAGGTTTGATTGAAACGGACTAGCTGAATTAACCAGTTGCATTCTCAACTAAATCCTTAGCTTCTTTAATAATTCCTTGATGAAAGCGGACATTCATTCTTTCATTAGAAGGGCACTTAATTGTACTCCTGCCTTGCCTAAGGGATAAATTCTCACACCATGTAACTATTTCAAACTCTTTGTTAGCAGATAAAGGTAAATTCGCATTATTGAACCAATCTCGAACTGTGAGAATATACTTGCTATCTAAATCACTATTTTCAAGCTTTTCAACTCTTTTGCCTACATCAAGTACATCAGCTTTAACACCAGTCACCTCTTGTTTTAATTTCTCATGTTCAAAAATAGTATCAGCAAGCATTCGAGAGTTTTGCGCCACTATTTCTGCCATTTGAGCCAATGCTGACCCTTGTGCAGACACAGGAGGTGGATAGACGCCATGTTTTTGCAATGATGGTATTACTTCATGATATAACCACCTTTGAAATTTCTTTCCAGCTTTTGATTTATCACTCCCCATAACTCTATTGAGCCCGGGCTGTGTTACAAATATTTCCAATTCACCTTCAAATCTGGGAGTTTCCGTGGGGATATGAGTAAATTCATCATCATCTAGATCTTTAAGTTGAGACTTGATCATACTTGGGATAAATTTTGCGGGCTGCTCATGATCTAACTGTTTATTTTCTTTATTCAGAGTAACAAAAATGTCATTTAAAGAGATAAATAAAATTCCATCGACGTAACAAGTTCGAATCTCATTACTGCCCGAATCACCTTCGTAACATACATTAACCAGTCCACTTCCCATAAATATTCCTCTTAGAAAACAAGAGCTTTATATTAATACAAATTTTTATAAACCAAAAATCGGAGTATAGTTCTCGCTCTTACCCTTAAATCAAACCTGAAAATGAAGCTTTAAATGAATAATGCGAGACAGGGAGCGAAGCGGTCGAGCAAGCCATGCTGAGGCATGGATGCCGATTCATGGCGTTTATGTTCACATTTAAAGCTTATTTGAAGATAAGTTTGATTTCGGGGCGGCTTTTTCTTGGTTCGTTCTTTTTGGCCGTTTAAAAAGAATGAACGAGTGCGCCATGGATGGCGCAAGATATTGGCAAGGAGGCAAGGCTAACTGAAAACCCTTTGGCTGCCGTCGCCAGTGCGACAAACAAAGCTTCAGAAAACCCAATTGCCGAGAATAAGCACCATGGTCAAACACCAACGGATTTAAAATCTGCTAAGCCGCTACAACTAAACGCCTACTTCTACTAAAGCTTAACTTCCCCTACAATCAAACACTCACCCAGCAACTTCCCCTGTATTGCTACTAACATAAAATAATCACTATAAGAAAAAGATCATGTATTTAAAATCACTGCTTACAGCAATACTATTTTCAAGCTTTTCACTAAACGCGGCGCAAAGCCTAGATGCGAAACAATGGCGTTACGCAGTAGACCCGCATGGCAGTACTGCGAGCTATGAAAAGCCACTGGTTAAAGAAAACCATGTGGAAATTTCATTTAATCGCGTTCCTCGTGTTGATAAGCAAAATAATTCGTGGGTGGAATTAATTTACGACCTGCCAAAAAAGTCTCTAGAAGGTATTACAAGTGTCGAACTCACTTATCAAAGTGATAAACCGCTTGTGGTTAAGTTATCGCAGAAAGATTATGGTGGAAAAGGTGATAAAAGCTACGCACACTATCAAGCGCTTTTACCAAGCGCTAATCAATGGCAAAAGCACACTCTGACTTTAGATGATTTCAGCCGCCCAGAATGGACGCCAAGCTGGTCAAAGGATAAAGGCATTATAAAAACCAATGTTTCTGCACTTTATTTTGTGCCAAATCTAACCGATGAGAAAGGCGGTAATGCCTGGATAAAAATAAAAAACGTAAAGTTGAATCAAGAATAAAAAACGTAAAGTTGAATCAAGAATAAAAAGTATTGAGAAACGAGATCGTCAGATCTCGCTTCTTTTTGAAGATTAAGCTAAATGCTCGCGCCCTAAATACTCTAAGCTTTGCATTTCTTGTAAGCGGCTAATACAGCGTTTAAATTCAAAGTCTAAAATACCACCAGTATAAAGCTCTTCTAATGGTGCGATAGCAGAAATAATTAACGTAACATTACGCTCGTAAAACTCATCAACTAAAGCAATAAAGCGGCGCGCTGCATCATCATTTGCATGCTCTGAGCCCATGTATTTTACGTTTGAAAGTAGCACAGTATGGTAAATACGGCTTAACTCCATATAATCTACTTGGCTGCGTGCAGTTTCACACAACTCGCTAAATTCGAACATCACAATGCTGTCAGCTTCTTTGCGCGTCGTAAGGTTACGTCCCTCAATTTCAATCACCTTATCTAAGCAACCTGCTTCAGGCGATAATTTATCGAAGTACTCAAATAAATTTTTATCTGCCTGCGCATCTAAAGGGCTGTGATAGATTTCTGCTTGCTCAAGCGTACGCAAACGGTAATCAATGCCCGAATCAACATTAACCACCTCAGTATTAGCATTAACTAAATCAATTGCTGGCAGAAAGCGTGCACGCTGTAAACCATTGCGATAGAGCTCATCAGGCACAATATTGGATGTAGCAACGAGTACTATGCCGCGCTTAAACAACTCTTGCATTAAACCGCCCAATAGCATGGCGTCGGTAATATCTTGCACAAAAAATTCATCAAAGCAGATGATATCCGCTTCGCTTTTAAATTTATCAGCAACCTTTTCAAGCGGATCTTTTACGTCTTTTAGCTGCTTTAATTCATCATGTACACGGTGCATAAAACGGTGAAAATGCACTCGCATTTTGCGCTCAAACGGCAGCGAATCAAAAAACGTATCAACCAAATACGTTTTACCACGCCCAACCCCGCCCCAAAAATACAGGCCTTTGATCGGCTTTACTTCTTGTTTTGAGAAAAGGCTGGCAAAAAAGCCTTTTTTAGCCGGTGGCTGTGCAGTTAAATCGTCGTACAAACGTTGCAAATGACGCACCGCATTTTCCTGCGCAGCATCATGGTGGAAGTCATCGCGAGTTAAATCTTGTTGATATTTTTGCCAAGGGGTCATGATAAATACAAAGCGTTACTGAAATTTTGATGTAAAATATTAACACGAGCGCAATCAAAGCGTATATTTAAACTATCTATTTTGAAAAATTATAAGGCTTAATAGTATGAGTACAGCCATTTGGATCACCCTATTAGTAGTCACTGCCATTGCTAGCTTTTTTATCGGAAGCCTAATTACCAAACGTCAATACGAACATGATGAGCTCGAAAAAGAAGTAGAAAAAGCACAAGGTGACCTTGAGCAATTTAAACAAGATGTGGCCGACCACGTTGCTCACACCAATAAGCTTGTTAATAAAATGCAAGACAGCTACGTGCAGCTAGTTAAGCATATGGAAGAAACTAACAAGTTATTAGTTGCTGAAAAAAACGTAGAAGTCGTGCCTTTCTTCTCACAAGAAGCCACTGAGATTTTGTCTGAGACACGTAATAACGACAAAACTCGCTCTGAGTTATTAGCACGAAACGCTGAATTACAAGCAGCACCAGCCGACTTTGTCACTGGCGAATCGGGTATTTTTAGAGGTGACAGCTCAGAAAACAAGCAAACAGAAAGTGCTTAATCGCATCTTGATGAACTTTTTTTTGACCCCATAGTCATTATAAGTAACTGGCTGGTTTGCCGCTAACAACAAAAAGCAAATCAGCTACCCTTTTGATTTAAGGAGCGTTATTTTGACTATGAAAACTAAATTTACCGTTTTAAGTGCAGCAATACTATCTGCAACTCTTTTAGTTTCACCGGCAATTAGCCATGCAAAATTACCTGTTTCGGTTAACGGACAACAACTGCCAACGCTAGCGCCTATGCTAGAGCGCGTAACCCCGGGTGTTGTAAGTATTCGCGTATCTGGTTCAAAACAAGTACGCCAACGTGTAGACCCGTTTGATTTCTTTTTTGGTAACCCGCAGCGCCAGCCACGCGCCGAAAAACGCCCGTTTAGTGGCTTAGGTTCTGGCGTAATTATCGACGCAAAAGACGGTCATATTGTAACTAACAACCATGTTATTCAAGACGCTGAAAAAATTATTGTAACCTTACAAGATGGCCGAGAATTTGAAGCCAAGCTAGTTGGTAGCGATCCTCAGTCTGATATCGCATTACTTGAAGTAGAAGGCGATGATTTAACTGAAGTAAAACTGGCTGATTCAGACGAATTACGTGTCGGTGATTTTTCAGTGGCGATTGGTAACCCATTTGGACTAAGCCATACAGTAACTTCAGGCATAGTAAGTGCGCTTGGTCGCTCAGGCTTAAACATTGAAGGTTACGAAGACTTTATTCAAACCGATGCGGCAATTAACCAAGGTAACTCTGGCGGTGCACTTGTAAATTTAAACGGTCAACTAATCGGTATTAACACTGCTATTTTAGGTGCATCTGGCGGTAACGTTGGTATTGGTTTTGCGATTCCATCAAACATGATGAAAAGTCTTGTAGACCAAATTTTAGAATACGGTGAAGTTCGCCGCGGTAGCTTAGGTATTCGTGGTGGTGATGTGAATGCAGGCGTAGCGGAAGCATTTGACCTAGAAACCAAACAAGGCGCTTTTGTAAACGCGGTTGATGAAGATAGCCCCGCTGAAAAAGCGGGTTTAAAGGTGAATGACGTAATCACCAGTATCGATGGTAAGAAAATCCATAGTTTCTTAGAGCTACGCAGTAAAATCGCAACCGCTGGCGAAGGAAAAACGGTTCAGTTAGGAATTATTCGTGACGGCAAGAGCAAAACCGTTAAGGTTAAACTTGGCGGGATTTCAGATGTTGCTACCTCGGCAGATAAACTACATCGCAATTTAACGGGTGCAACGCTAGAAGCCGGCGAAACGAGCGATGGTAAAGAAGGTGTGTTGGTTAAATCGATTGATTCTAACCGTGCTCCAGCTGCACGTGTAGGGTTAGAAGAGGGCGATGTAATCTTAATGGTTAACCGCACCCGTGTAGATTCTGTGCGCGACTTAACCAAGGCAGTTGAAGATGTACAAGGTTATATTTTCCTGCGAGTTCAACGTGGATCTCGTATTTTTAACGTACAAATTCAGTAATCTCTGCTGTTCAAAAACTCATACAACTTGCTAACCCAAACGCCCAACGTAATTTGGGCGTTTTTTATGGGGTAGTGTAAAAACCTGCAACTTGCCGAATAGTCATATTCTTGCCACAATAAACCCCCTTTGAAAATAATAATTAACGGCGCAGCGTGTTAAAGAAGCTTCAGTTTTTGCTTACCCCTATTTTGTTAGGACTTGGTTTTGCCTTTATCTACCTAATGGTATTTTCACCAGAATTATTGCGTGAACAGCTTTCAACAAATAAAGCGCCACTTAATGCCAGTCATTTAAGCTTTGCTAACGCGGTAAAAGCCGCATCGCCTGCTGTTGTTAACATATATTCAGAATCAGTTAGCAATCGCCCTCGCAGTCTGCGTCCATCAACGCCTGTAAGAGAGTTAGGCTCTGGCATTATCATGTCCAAAAAAGGCTATATTCTCACTAACTATCACGTTATTAATAACGCGGACCAAATTTTAGTTGTACTTAACGATGGCCGACAATTTACTGATGTACAGCTTATTGGTTTTGACGTACCTACGGATTTAGCATTATTAAAAATAACCGCTGAACATCTACCGGAAATCCCAACCAATAACGACTTTATTCCACAAGTGGGCGATGTCATTTTAGCAATTGGTAATCCACTAAACTTAGGTCAAACAATTACGCAAGGCATTATTAGTGCCACCGATAAAACTAATATTGCGCAAACCCGCCATACCCGTTTTTTACAAATGGATGCCGCGGTTAATACCGGTAATTCGGGTGGCGCAGTGATTAATACCAACGGTACGCTTGTGGGTATTACCTCAGCTAAGTTTAAGCATGCACGTAATTTAGAAGTGCAAGGTATATTCTTTGCCGTACCCTACTCACTTGCCAAAGAAGTGATGGATAAAATAATTAAGTATGGCCGTGTTATTCGTGGCTATATTGGCTTTGATGCCGATCCTGTCGACAGTTCTGGTCGTTTTGTGAGAAACAATCACACCCCTGTATATGGCATGCGCATTGCTCGCCTCGACCCGTTGGGACCTGCATGGCAAGCCGGCTTTGAACTCAACGATATCGTGACAAAAATCGACGGTAAAAAAGTCGTGAATACCAATACAACATTGGAATTAGTAACGAACACACCTCCAGGTAGCATATTAAACTTTACAATTATTCGTGAAGGTAAAGTTATTGAAGTGCCAGTCACTGTTGGTGAGTTACAATTCTAAAATAGTAGCTATATAAACAAAAAGGCCGCATATGCGGCCTTTTTTGATTCTTCAACAATCTAGGTTATTAACTAAGCTTTGCGACGCTTAATTTTAACGCCTAAACCACCTAGTTTATCTTCAATGCGCTGATAACCTCGGTCAACATGATAAATGCGGTCTACCACGGTTTCACCTTGCGCAATCGCACCTGTCAGAATCAAACTCGCAGAAGCACGAAGGTCTGTAGCCATTACCTGTGCACCACTAAGTTGCTCAGTGTGCTCACAAATGGCGGTATTACCTTCTAAGCGAATATTCGCTCCCATACGCTTTAGCTCTGGCACATGCATAAAACGGTTTTCGAAAATCGTTTCGGTAATCGTTGCACTGCCTTCAGCAACCACATTTAACGCTGTAAATTGTGCTTGCATATCGGTTGGAAAGCCTGGGTGCGGAGAGGTTTTAATATTAACCGCTTTTGGCATGCGACCACGCATATCAAGGTAAATACTGTTATCCGCAAGCTCAATATGTGCGTTAGCATCACGTAGCTTTTCAATAACCGGTTCTAAACTAAAATGGTCAGTGCCATGACATAGCACTTCGCCTTTCGCCATTGCCGCTGCAACTAGGTAAGTACCAGTTTCGATGCGATCTGGCAAAATGCGATGCTGACAACCTGTTAGCGACTCTACACCAGTTACTTCAATACGATCCGAACCTGCACCTGAAATCTTCGCACCCATAGCACTTAGATACTTAGCTAAGTCGGTGATTTCAGGTTCGCGTGCTGCGTTTTCTAATACAGTAACACCGTCAGCTAAGGTTGCCGCCATTAGTAAGTTTTCGGTAGCACCGACGCTCACCACATCCATAAAGATATGTGCGCCTTTCAAGCGACCATTTACTTTGGCATTGATGTAACCACCTTCTACCGTGATCTCAGCGCCCATTTTTTCAAGGCCTGAAATATGAAGGTCAACTGGACGAGCACCAATAGCACAACCGCCTGGTAGCGACACCTGCGCCTCACCAAAACGTGCTAATAACGGTCCTAACGCTAAAACAGATGCGCGCATCTGCTTTACAAGCTCGTATGGCGCAAGCACTTTATCTATAGTCGCGCCATCAACGATTAAATCATCTTGCTGCCACTCAACTTTAGCGCCTAATGTTGATAATAGTGCTTCAGTGGTATTAATGTCACGCAAACGCGGTACATTGGTAAAACGGCTTTTGCCGTTAGCGAGGATTGCTGCAAATAAAATTGGAAGTGCGGCGTTTTTAGCGCCTGAAATAGTCACTTCTCCGGCAATAGTGCTGCCGCCTTGAATAACAAATTGATCCATTTATGCCACCTATAGCATCATCAATTTGCGATCACGTTCCCATTGCTCTGGCGTGTAGGCTTTAATTGATACGGCATGCATTGTGCCATCAGAAATCTTTTCCATTAATGGTGCATAAACCATTTGCTGCTGCTTAACGCGCGACGCGCCAGCAAAACACTCACCTACAACAATCAGTTCATAATGACTGCCTTCAGCTTTTACTTTAATAAAATCAAGCGATAATGCTTGCGATAAAATATCTTCGACTTGTTTAGGATCCATTAACTCTACTCAAATAAATTCTCTACGTGACCCAATTGCATTAGCTTTTTGAGTTGCTCAGGTAAGTGGACAAGTTTAAGGCTTATATTGTTCCGTTGCAATTGTGAGAAATTATAGATGAGCCAAGCAAGGCCTGCAGTGTCAACTTTAGCAACCTCGCTCAAGTCGAGTGTTAGGGTTGATTGAGTTGGAACTTTGGGTAGTTTAACACTCGGTACAGAGTAGCGATTTAGCTCGCCACTCAATACATAAGTTGTGTCATTAACCGCTTTTAACGTAAGTAAAGACATTACTTATTCACCAGCAAATTGCACTGGCAACTTGCTCTTTTTATCTAGCATATCAATTACGTAACCAAGGCCTTCTGTACGAAGAATACCGTGAAACTCTGATTGCTTAGCATCTAATAAGCTAATGCCTTCAGGTAACATATCGAAACCTTTCCATTCGCCTGATTTAGTTTTGCGTACTTTAAAATCGATGTTGATATCTGGCTTACCTGATTCAACAATCTTAGTTTTAACAAGCACTAACTTATCGTCTGAAAAGTCTTGAGCTGGTGCAAATTCTACCTCTTGACCACGATACTGGGTAAAAATACCCGCATAAGACGTAATTAAGTATTCGCGAAATACATCAATAAAGCGTTTAAGGTTTTCAATTTCCGCCTTTTGCTCTTCTTTATCTTTAATATTACGCACTTTAGAAATATAGCTACCTAACACACGCTGCGCCGCATAACGATAATCGATATAAGGAAGTAGTTCTTGCTCAACCACTACTTTTAAGTGATTTTTATCTTGTTCAATAATCGCTTTATCTTGAGTAATACGAGCAAAGGTATTTTCTGCAACCGTTCTCACCATTAAATATGGGTTACTTTCGTTCACTTCTTTAGCAACTGATACACTCGATGCCAATACCAGTAAAATCGCAAATAAATATTTCATCATCTTAACTATTACAATCCTAATTAATCGTTACTTTGGTTAAACAAAAACTGACCAATAAGCTCTTCCAATACCAGAGCTGATTTCGTATCAGTAATAAAGTCACCATCTTTTAAAACCTTTACTTCTTCGAGGCCAAACATTTCACTTAGTTCATCCTCACCATTCATATCTTTGTGCGCAATCACACCTGGGTTAATACCTAAATACTGCTCACCAAGAATACCTGAAGTTAATATATTGACCGACGTAGTCTCGGTAAAATTGCTGTATTCTGTCGCAATTTTCATGTGTACAACAGGAACATAGTCCGTAGGGTCTAAATTAATTGCTTCAACACGACCCACTACAACACCACCCACCTTGATTGGTGAACGCACTTTAAGTGAACCTATATTGTCGAATTTTGCATAAAGGCTGTAAGTATCGCCATTTCCGCTCATGCCCGCATTCGCTACCTTAAGTGCCAGCATCACAATTGCCGCAATACCAAGCGATACAAAAAATCCCACTAAAGTTTCAATTTTCTTCGAATTCATTTTTTACCCTTTACGCGCCAAACATAATTGCTGTTAGCACAAAATCTAATCCCAAAACTGCCAATGATGACTGCACTACGGTTTCTGTTGTTGCTTTACTAATACCTTCAGAAGTTGGTACACAATCGTAACCTTTATAAAGTGCAATCCAAGTCACAACAAAAGCAAATACCACAGCTTTAATTGCGCCATTTAGAATGTCTTTTTCAAACGATACTTGTGCCTGCATAATTGACCAAAAACTACCTGAATCCACACCAAGCCAATCAACACCAACAATATGTGCACCAAGAATCGCTACCGCCGAGAAAATCATCGCAAGCAGCGGCATACTAATCATGCCAGCCCAAAAACGTGGCGCAATCACACGTTTTAGGGGATCTACAGCCATCATTTCTAAACTAGTCAACTGTTCTGTTGCCTTCATTAAACCAATTTCGGCAGTTAATGCACTGCCTGCACGACCAGCAAATAACAATGCCGTAACTACTGGGCCTAACTCTCGCAATAAGCTTAGCGCAACCAATGGGCCAAGACTGTCTTCAGCACCGTAATCCACCAACACTGTGTAGCCTTGTAACGCCAATACCATGCCGATAAAAAGGCCTGATACTAAAATAATAATCAGTGATAAAAAGCCAACCATATAAAGTTGCTTTATCAATAATGGTGTACCCTTTTTGAAATTTGGCACACTAAAAATAGCGCCTAACAACATAATTAGCGCACGGCCTATGCCTGCTAGTGTGTCTAGTGTATTGCGGCCGATTGTTTGAATAGTATTAACCACGTTCGCTTCCCATTAATAAATCTTGTTCGTATGGCGCAGCATCAAAGTGGAATGGTACAGGGCCGTCAGATAGCCCTTGTAAAAACTGTTGAACTAGCGGCGATTTTGACTGAGCAACCTGTTCAGGTGAACCTTCACCAATCACTCCTTTATCCGCTAAAATCACGACATGATCCGCAATACTCATCACCTCTGTCACATCGTGCGTTACCACCAAAGAAGTGATATTAAGCGTTTGGTTTAGTGATTTGATTAACTTAACTAACACGCCCATTGAGATTGGGTCTTGTCCTGCAAAAGGCTCATCGTACATGATTAATTCGGGGTCGAGTGCAATTGCCCGTGCCAGTGCCGCACGTCGTGCCATACCACCTGAAAGTTCTGACGGCATTAAGTCTCGCGCGCCACGCAACCCAACCGCTTCTAATTTCATTAATACGATGATACGGATAACATCTTCTGACAGTTTAGTGTGTTCGCGAAGTGGAAAAGCAATATTGTCAAACACGCTCATATCAGTAAATAAAGCGCCGCTTTGAAATAACATGCTCATACGTTCACGCGCTTGGTATAACTCGCTGCGTGACATTTTGGGAATGCTTTCACCTGAAAACAAAATGTCGCCTGAATCGGGTTTCAGCTGACCACCAATCAAACGCAACATGGTTGTTTTACCGATACCACTTGGTCCCATTATCGCGGTGATTTTTCCTGTAGGAACGCTAAAGCTCATGTTTTGATAAATCACTCTATCGCCACGAGAAAAGGTAACGTCCTTTATTTCAACTAAACTTTGCGACAAGTCGCTCTCCTAGAATTAATTGCGCACTGTATTCTAAGCGTTTTAAAAATGTTCTGAAACCTATGAAAAAGTAAATATTTGTAATAACACTTACAAAAGCTGTGTTTTAAATCCAGATTTGATATTATTTGGTGTTATCTAAATTTTGGTTTTTATTCAATAATGTTGTTATCAATTGCTATTTTAATTGCAGGATTTGTCGGCTTAGTTTGGAGTGCGGACCGCTTTGTTTTTGGTGCGGCTGCACTGGCAAAGAACTATGGTATTCCAACATTAATTATTGGTTTAACAATTGTCGCGATGGGCTCATCGGCACCTGAGATGATGGTATCGGCGCAAGCGGCGCTAGCAAAACAAACAGACACAGCTGTCGGCAACGCGGTTGGTTCAAATATTACTAATATTCTGCTAGTACTCGGAATTACCGCGCTGTTGCGCCCGCTGAGTGTGTCATCGAGTACACTAAAACGTGAAATGCCAGTAGTAATGCTAGTATCGCTCGGTGCTTGGTACATTTTATCGGACAACTATTTAGCATTCGGTGAAGGCGTTGCTCTTATGGTGAGTTTCTTCATTTTTATTGCTGCAGTGACCATTATCTCGGTAAAACAAAGCAAAGCAACCAATGCCGAACACGACCCCTTTGTTGACGAAGCCTGTGACGAAGTGCCTGACAATGTACGCACACCGATTGCTCTTATGTGGTTAGTTATCGGCATGGCGATTTTACCTATCAGTTCACATTTTATTATTGAATCTGCAACCGATATTGCCAAACTATTTGGTATTAGCGATTTGGTGATTGGCCTAACTATTATTGCAATTGGTACCAGCTTACCTGAACTTGCGGCGTGTGTTGCTGGCGTACTTAAAAATGAAGACGACTTAGCGCTAGGCAACATTATTGGCTCAAATATCTTTAACCTGTTAGCGGTATTGTCGCTTGCGGGCATTATTAATCCATCAAGCGTTGATCCTGCAGTATCGAGCCGCGATATCTTAATTATGTTAGGTGCAACAGCAGCCCTTATTGCAATGAGTTTGAGTATTCGCGGTTCACGCCGTATTAATCGTGTTGAAGGCGGTTTGTTGTTAGCTGCCTTTTTAGGATATCAATACCTTATTTTCTCAACAGTAAGCGCTTAAGGCAAAGTCATGAACTTTATTGCTCGCGGTAAACGCGTTTTAGAAATCGAAAAAAATGCCATTGAGCAACTCGCTCAATATATTAACGATGACTTTAGCAATGCGTGTCAGTTGATGTATGACTGCAAAGGCCGTGTTATTGTCATTGGTATGGGAAAATCGGGTCATATCGGTAATAAAATAGCAGCAACGCTAGCAAGCACTGGCACACCCGCTTTTTTTGTCCACCCAGGCGAAGCAAGTCACGGCGACTTAGGCATGATCACACAAGATGATGTGCTATTGATGATCTCTAATTCAGGTGAAACCGCAGAAGTGATTAACCTGATCCCAGTAATCAAGCGCATTGGTGCAAAAATCGTAGGCATGAGTGGCAAACAACACTCAACTCTTGCACAACAATCTAATGTGCATATTTGTATCGCTATTTCAGAAGAAGCCTGCCCTTTAGGACTAGCACCTACAGCAAGTACTACAGCAACCTTGGCGATGGGCGATGCGATTGCTGTTGCATTGCTTGAAGAAAAAGGCTTTACCGCCGATGATTTTGCTTTATCACACCCTGGCGGCAGTTTAGGTAAGCGCCTATTGTTAATGCTTAAAGACATTATGCATCAAGGCGAAGCATTACCTGTGGTCGCTGAAAACACAACGGTTAAAAACGCTCTGTTAGAAATGACAGCCAAAGGGCTTGGTATGACAGCCGTTGTCGACAATAACGGATTACTTTCAGGTATTTTTACCGATGGTGACCTGCGCCGAATTTTAGAACAACGCATTGATATTCACGCTACAGCTATTTCAGAAGTGATGACGAAACAGTGCACAACAGCAAATGAATCGATGCTTGCTGCTGAAGCCTTAAACATAATGGAACAAAAGAAAATAAACGGTTTGCTTGTAGTTGACCAGCAACAACAGCCAATTGGTGCACTTAATATGCAGGATTTACTTAAGGCAGGTGTTTTATGAGTTTAACTTTATCACAACAGCTTTTTAACGAATTATATGCACAAACTAGTACTGACGTATTTGCAAAAGCCAGCAAAATTAAACTACTGATTTGCGATATCGATGGCGTATTTTCAGATGGGCGCATTTACCTTGGTAATGATGGTGAAGAACTTAAAGCATTTCACACTAAAGATGGTTTTGGTATTAAGTCACTAATTAACAGCGGCGTACAAGTAGCGGTAATTACAGGTCGCAACTCAAAGATTGTGGAAAACCGCATGAAAAGCCTTACCGTTCAACATATTTATCAAGGGCAAGAAGATAAAATTGTCGCTTTTAATAACTTAAAGAACACGCTATCACTTGATAACGAAAACATTGCTTATATTGGCGACGATAGTCCTGATTTACCCGTAATGGAATTAGTTGGCTTTGCTGTAGCAACCAATGATGCTCACCCTCTGGTAAAACGCATCGCTGATTATAAAACTACCATGCTAGGCGGTTTTGGCGCAGTAAGAGAACTGACCGATTTAATTATGCTGAGCCAAGACAAAACACTTAGCCACGCAGGCAGTAGCAGCTAATGTCGGCGCGTATTGCACTTACTATACTTTTCACCATTGCTATGGTTTGGCTTTGGTTGCCTTATTTCTTTACACCCAAAGAACCAAAGCCGATTGTTGAAAACGTTGCCAGTATTCCTGATTACATTGCAACCGACTTAAAACAAACCAACTTTAATGAATCTGGTACTGTTAGCCATAAAGTAATGGCGCGAAAAATGTCGATGTATCAAGATTTAGGTTTTACCCACTTTGAAAAACCGCAATTTACTATTTTTTCTGAACAAGGTGTGTGGCAACTCACAGCCGATGAGGCCACGCTCTACAATAACGAAAAGCTCATTTTGGAACAAAACGTTATTGCCAAAAGTCTAACGCCAAATATCATGCTCAATACAATTGAAGCGGCAAGTGTAGAATATTTAATTAATAGCAAACTAATGACTTCTCAATCCGAAGTAAAAATGACAGGTCCTGGACTTGAAATTAAAGGACAAGGCCTCAATGCTAATTTAGAAGAGCAAGTTATTAAGTTAATAAACCATACAAAGACCACTTATTATGACCAATAACATGACGAAATTACTGTCAATCGCTGGACTAGCCTTCACTTTGTGTATCACAAGTGGACACGCTATCGCTGAGCAGATCAAACTTAAGCACCCACTTGAGATTGACGCCGATGAGCAAGCTGCTCGCTTAAAAGAAAATGTCGGTATTTTTCGCCATAATGTACAAATTAAGCATGGCAACATGACCATCACCGCCGATTACCTTGAAGCACATAAACGAGCTGAGTTAGGAGATAACCAGCAATTGCTTATTGCCAGTGGTGACCCGGTAAAATTTAGTGCTGAACAAGAAGATGGGTCAACCATTGTCGCAAGTGCTAAAAAAGTCACTTACGATGTGGCTAAATCATTATTTACAATGTCTGGTGGCGCTAAATTTCAACAAAATGGCGACATGATGTCAGCAGATACCATCATCTATGATCGCGCAGCTGAAACAGTGACGTCTAAAAAAGCTGAAAACTCAACTAACCAAGTAAAAACCATCATCAATACGCAAAATGAACAAGGCGGACAATGAGCACATTAATTGCCGAAAAGCTGGCTAAAAGTTACAAATCACGCCAAGTGGTAAAAAATGTTGGTTTAGAAGTGAAAGCTGGCAGCATTGTTGGTTTGCTTGGCCCTAACGGTGCCGGTAAAACTACGACCTTTTACATGATTGTTGGTTTAGTACCGAGCGACAATGGCGTTATTCGCATTGATGATAATGACATTACATTGCAACCAATGCATAGTCGCGCCCGTTTAGGTATAGGCTATTTACCGCAAGAATCGTCGATTTTTAGAAAGCTTACTGTGTATCAAAACATCATGGCGATTCTAGAAACACGCAAAGAACTTAATCGTGTGCAACGCGAAGAAGCGCTCGATGATTTATTAGAAGAATTTAACATTGGCCATATCCGAGATTCACAGGGTATGGCATTGTCGGGCGGTGAACGTCGTCGTGTGGAAATTGCGCGCGCATTAGCCGCAAACCCCAAATTTATCCTGTTAGATGAACCTTTTGCTGGTGTTGATCCTATTTCAGTGATAGATATAAAGAAAATAATTGAGCATTTGAAAAATCGCGGCATTGGCGTGTTAATAACAGACCACAACGTGCGTGAAACCTTAGATGTATGTGAAAAAGCCTACATTGTTTCTCACGGCGAATTAATCGCATCTGGCACGGCTGAAGACGTTTTAAACAACCAAAAAGTACGCGATGTATACCTAGGTGAACAATTCAGACTATAGTAATAGTTATAGGCCTTAACTTTGGAATTGAATTGTTAACTAGCGGCTTGAAATCGAAAGAAGGATTAGAATAACTACATGAAGCAATCTTTACAGCTTCGCCTTGGGCAGCAACTAACAATGACTCCACAATTGCAACAGGCTATTCGCTTGTTGCAGCTGAGTACGTTAGATTTGCAGCAAGAAATTCAAGAAGCGCTTGATGCCAATCCTTTACTTGAAGAAGACATTGACTACAGTGACGATAAACAAAACAACGAAAACACTGAGTCAAACAAAGACGAATCATTAAACGGCGATGATATTGAAGCAGCGCCAAGCCAAAGTGAAATTGAATCAAGCGACGCACTTAGCAACGAGAATATTTCTGAAGATTTAGCTATGGATGTGTCGTGGGATGATTATATCAGCGCCGCACCTGTTTCTGTCAGTAACGCCCCAGCTCCTGACAACGATACTGTATATCAAGGCTCTACCAGCGAATCATTGCAAGATTACTTGATGTGGCAATTACGCTTAACGCCGTTCAGCGACACCGACGAGATGATCGCAACCACAATTGTTGAAGCGGTAGACGATTCGGGTTATTTAACACAAAGTAGCGAAGAAATTTTAGAAGCGGTACAGCAATCTGACGACCAAGAACAAATTGAACTAGACGAAGTTGAAGCGGTACTTAAACGCGTTCAACTCTTTGATCCTGTTGGTATTGCTGCGCGTTCGTTACAAGAATGTTTATTGATCCAGCTCAATCAGTACGACAAAAATACCCCTTGGCTAAACGAAACAAAGAGCGTAATCTCAAACCATATGGAACTTTTAGGGTTACGTGATTATCGTACAATAATGAAGAAGGCTAAACTCAAGGAGCCTGAGTTAAAAGAAGTCTTAACATTAATACATAGCCTTAATCCAAAGCCAGCTGAAAGCATCATAAAAGAAGAACCTGAATACGTGGTTCCCGATGTTTCAGTAAAGAAAATTAAAGGACGCTGGCGCGTTGATTTAAACAACGATAGCATGCCAAAGATCCGCGTGAATGAACAATACGCTGCGCTTACTCGCTCGATGAAATCAAGCACTGACAGCCAGTTTATTCGCAACCATTTGCAAGAAGCAAAATGGTTTATTAAAAGCTTAGAAAGTCGCAATGATACTTTATTAAAAGTAGCCAATTGCATTGTTGAACAACAACAGGCATTCTTTGAATATGGTGACGAAGCAATGAAACCTATGGTTTTAAACGACGTTGCCGAAATGGTCGAGATGCATGAGTCGACTATCTCGCGTGTAACAACGCAAAAATACATGCATACACCACGTGGCATTTATGAGCTTAAATACTTTTTTTCAAGCCACGTTAGCACGGAAAATGGGGGTGAGTGTTCATCCACCGCGATTCGAGCACTGATCAAAAAGCTAGTTGCGGCGGAAAATCCTGCTAAACCATTAAGTGATAGCAAGATTACCGACTTACTAGCAGAACAAGGAATTAAAGTGGCGCGACGCACTATCGCAAAATACCGTGAGTCGCTATCCATACCACCGTCTAATCAGCGCAAGAGCCTGATCTAGACCAAATAGAAGGAAAATGCTTATGCAATTAAACTTAACAGGTCGTCACGTAGAAATTACTGATTCTTTAAGAGACTATGTCACTAACAAATTTGCAAAACTAGAGAGGCATTTTGATCATATAAATAACGTGCACGTTATTCTAGATATTGAAAAACTATCACAAAAAGCAGAAGCTACTATGCATGTTAACGGTGGCGAATTGTTTGCCTCTACCGAGCATCAAGATATGTATGCAGCAATCGATGGCCTGGTCGACAAACTAGACCGCCAAGTAATTAAGCACAAAGAGAAACTTTCTCGCCACTAAAATGAAATTAACCGATATTATTGCTGAGGACTGCGCTAAAACCGCGGTCCTTTTTAATAGCAAAAAAAGACTGTTTGAATTTATTAGCGACCTTGCCCATCAGCAAGCCCCTGATATTACTTCTCAAGAGTTTCTTGAAGCCTTACTGCAACGCGAAAAGCTAGGTAGCACGGGTATTGGTAAAGGCCTCGCCATTCCTCATGGCCGCATTGATGGCCTACAAAATACCATTGGCTTTTTAATTGTAAATCAGTCACCTATTCCGTTTGATGCCATTGACGATAAAGACGTTGATATTTTTATCGTACTGCTCATACCAGAACAAAAGTGCCAGCAACATTTGCAGACTTTAGCCACCATCGCTGATAAACTAAAAGATAAGCAGTTTTGCCGTCAACTACGTCACGCTGAAAATAATCATCAGCTATATCAAATCATTAGTAGTGAGGCGAGTTAACTAAGGGAGATGTAAGTGCAACTTATTTTAGTCAGTGGTCGTTCTGGTTCAGGAAAAACAGTCGCACTCAGAGTATTGGAAGATCTCGGGTATTATGTTGTCGACAATATTCCTGTCAATTTATTGCCTTCGTTGATCCGCTCAGTTTCAGATAAATACGATAAAATTGCAGTGAGTGTTGATGCTCGCAATATGACTAAAGAGCCAGAGGAGATAGAAGAAGTACTCGACTATTTACCTGGTTTTGCAACGCCGACCTTATTTTACCTTGATAGTGATGATAGCACGCTAATTAAGCGCTTTTCAGAAACGCGCCGCTTGCATCCGTTATCACTGAATAATATCTCCCTTGAAGAAGCTATTGAAGCCGAGAAAAAACTGCTCGACCCTATCGCCTCGCAAGCAGATATTTTTATCGATACAACAGGCTTAAGTGTTCACCAACTTGCCGATAGCATACGAGAGAAAGTACTCGGTAAAAAATCAAATCAGTTAATTATCACGTTTGAGTCATTCGGTTATAAGCACGGTATTCCAAAACATGCTGACTATGTTTTTGACGCCCGCTTTTTACCTAACCCGCATTGGGAGCCAGCACTTAAGCCGTTAACAGGATTAGACCAACCGGTGATCGACTTCCTTTCTAGCCAGCCTGTGGTTCATAAATTTGCATGGCAAGTGCAAACCTTTATTGAAACTTGGTTACCGCATTTAGAGCGTAATAACCGTAGCTATTTAACCGTTGCAATTGGCTGTACTGGCGGCCAGCATCGTTCAGTTTATTTAGCGCAAACACTGGCTGATAGCTTCGCCAAACACCATAAAAACGTAAAAGCCCACCATCGTGAGCAAGTAAACAGATAAGCATAAGCGACTATTATGTCAGTTGAAAAACGATTTTTAATCGAAAACAAGTTAGGGCTACATGCTCGCGCTGCAACCCAACTAGCAAAGCTCGCAATGGCATTTGATGCGAAAATTAGTTTATCCCAAGGCGGTAAAACGGCTGAAGCTGATAGTGTATTGGGTTTAATGCTGTTAGAAAGCTCGCAAGGTAAAGAGGTATTAGTGCGTTGTGAGGGTCCTGACCAAGATCAAGCGTTACTTGCCATAGGCGATTTAATTCAAGCTAAGTTTAACGAAGACGAATAAACAGCTAACTTAGTTAAAACATTTTTCTGCAATAATGCTACAATAAGTTAGACGTAAGTTAACTCTAATAAATCAAAGAGTTGCAATCATTCACTCCAACCTTCAATAAATAATAGGGTGAACATGCCAGAAGCACTAGAACAAGACTACTCACAAACACAACTACATGAGGTTACAAAAGCCCTAAGTAGCGGCATGTTTGTGCATGTTCGACGCATGCTAGCGCATATGCCACCGTGTGATATTGCTTTATTGTTGGAGTCTTCACCGCATAAAAGCCGTACTGTTTTATGGCAATTGGTTGACCCTGATCTGCAAGGTGAAACCTTAGAAGAACTTTCTGAAGATGTGCGTAACGGCATTATCGCGCAAATGGATCCTGCGCTAATTGCCGCTGCAACGGAAGAAATGGATGATGATGACCTTGCAGAGGTGTTACGTAGCTTACCCGATACCGTATACCAAGAAGTATTGGGCTCAATGGATAAAACAGATCAAGAACGCGCGACATTTGTTTTATCTTACGAGGAAGAAACCGCAGGTGCTCTAATGAGTACCGATACCATCACGATTCGCCCTGATGTCACGCTTGACGTAGTTTTGCGTTATTTACGCTTAAAAGGCGAATTGCCTGAAGGTACCGATGAGCTTTATGTTGTCGATAAAGAAAACAAATTTTTAGGCGATATTCAGCTTGCAACATTATTGACAAAAAGTCCGTTACTCACTGTACGTGAAGTTATGGATAATGAATCTGAAGCTATCCCTGTCAGTATGGGTGAGTCAGAAGTTGCTCAATTATTCGAACGTCATAACTGGATTTCAGCCCCGGTTGTAGACGAAGACAGCCAATTACTTGGCCGTATTACCATCGATGACATTGTTGATGTAATTCGTGAAGAAGCCGAACACAGCATGATGAGTATGGCGGGTCTTGATGACGAAGAAGACACCTTCGCGCCCGTTGTAAAAAGTACCAAACGCCGCTCGGTGTGGCTTGGCGTAAACTTAATTACCGCAATCCTCGCTGCATTTGTCGCAGGTTTTTTCGAATCGACCTTAGGTATATTACCGATTTTAGCTGTGCTTAACGGCATTGTGCCTTCAATGGGTGGCATTGCCGGTAGCCAAACACTCACCTTAGTTATTCGCGGTATGGCTGTTGGCCACATTAACGATGCCAACCAGCGTTGGTTAATTGGTAAAGAAATAGCGATTGGAATGCTCAATGGCGTGATTTGGGCAGTGTTAATTGCTTCGGTAGTAGCGCTTTGGCAGTGGGACTTCACACTCGGTTTAGTGATTGCCTTTGCGATGTTTATGAATTTATTTGCCGCCGGTTGTGCCGGAGTAACAATTCCACTTATTTTAAAGAAGTTAGATATCGACCCAGCACTTGCTGGCGGCGTAATTCTAACAACAGTAACAGATGTAGTAGGGATTTTTGCCTTCCTTGGCACTGCAACCTACTTCCTGTTACCGTGATATAAGCACTTACGCTTATATCACCTTAGGTTCTACTTCTTTGGCAACAAGGTGTACTCACCGACAAACTCAGCAACCAGTTGCTCACCGTCAAAAATTTGCACAGGCACACTGTAAACTGCTTTTTCACCTTGCTCTAAACAAGAAAGGTCACCTGAGCACTTGTGTAAATCAACATTGCCGATAGGATCTTGTTTTAGCGGTTTCAGGTATTTAATACTTGCATCAGATAGCACTATTGCAGCGTCGCTTCCTATCTCTTTCAAATGTAAATAGGTTGCTCCCCAGCCTGTTAAAGTAGCAAGGCTATAAATAGAACCGGCAAACATCGTACCGTGAAGGTTTTGATTAGCACTAAATTCAGCGCTCGTAGTAAATTGCCAATCGGTATAACTCTCAACCTTTATGCCCATAGCATCGCTGATTGGAATATCCTCACGCCACGTATTTTGCAGCACCTTAGTCCATTCAGGGCGGCGGAACCAGCCTGGACATGACGGGCATACTTTAACCATTTTCCAATGTTGAATATCGCCGTACATCAAGTGCGCTTTTTCAACAACCACATAACCGTGGCGCTTATAAAAATCGACCGCTCTATCACGAGCAAACAAAAGTAATTCTTTAGCACCTTGCTGCCATGCAAGTTTCTCTAGTTCATGTAATAAACGGCTGCCAAGGTGGTGACCACGATGATCTTTATTCACCGCCATATAACGCACTTGTGCTTGTTCACCGGTATTCCAATGCAAACGTGCAACGCCTAGCACTTGTCCTTGTTCATTTTTAATAAAACGATGTTCCGCTTCTTGCTCGAACTCGTCTTGTTCAGAACCTCGAGGCTGCTGCCAAGGGGCGCGTAGCACCTGCCATCTAAGTTGATAATAATCCTGCCAATCTTGACTGCTTTGGGGTGTCGTAACTTGTAACATAGCGACTCCTTATAATTTTAATTGGCAACAGATTAACCTAAAAATGCACAATATAAAATCACTCGATGGTAAACACTTTGGTATTAGCCTAAGCTTAATATTGAACGCGTTTACAAGGGCTTAATGTGGTATCTATTGATTTTGTAAATAACGCAAACATGCTTGGCACCCTTGTTTGCTTAAGAAAAACGCCAATAGGCACATGCACTATTAGGCAGCTTGAAGATGTTAGGTGGCTATTAATAGACAACACATTACAGTCAGTGAGCGATTTAACACAACCTCAGCAGTTTTTACTGCCACATTTGCAACAATTAGCAAGCTTATGGCAAACCTTACCTGAGCCCAGCAATATATTAGAAGTAGGATTAGGTGGCGGTGCAATTCGTAATTACCTTAATGCAAGTTACCCGCATTGCAACATTACTACTATTGAGAAAAGCCAAGATATTATCGAGTTATATACGCAGTATTTTGCGTCACTACCACAAGCAAATCTCATTGCCGGCGATATTACAACTTATCATTTTTCCCACTCTTACAATTGGGTTGTGCTTGATTTATTTAGTAAGCAAGACTGCCCTATTTTTCTTTTTCAACACGAGTTTTATCAACGAGTGAAGTCGCTGTTTGTTGATGACGCTAATCGGCACTTATTTATTAATTTTATATGTGAAAGCGCGCAACAATTAAATTCGTTGCGCACTGTACTGACGAGCGTATTCAAAGCGGATGTGACAATTTACGCGATTAAGGACTACAACAACAAAATAGTGCACTTACACTTCTAAACGAAACGTCACGGGCCCATCGTTCACTAAGTGCACTGTCATATCGGCACCAAATTGGCCTGTTTGCACTGTTGTTAAGCTTTGCTTAGCTTGGCTTACAAAATATTCGTATAACTCTTCACCAAGCACTGGTACAGCTGCAGACGAAAAGCTAGGACGCATTCCTTTTTTAGTATCGGCTGCTAGTGTAAATTGCGAAACCACTAACAAATCACCGCCGATATCTTTTAGGCTCAAATTCATTTTCCCTTCACTATCGCAGAAAATGCGGTAGCCAGATACTTTGTGCAATAGCTTATCGGCTTTTTGCTGGTCATCACCTTTTTCTACCCCTAGCAGCAGTAAAATACCGTGACCAATTTCACCAACAACCTTCCCATCAACGACCACTTTGGCTTCACTCACCCGTTGAATTAACCCTTGCATATTATTCTTCCTCTTGCTCAACGATTAACGGCTTCTTTCTCTCACCGAAGCTCTGTTGCAGTGATACTGTGAATTCGGCACCTAATAATACGACAATCCATGACAGATACACCCAAACAAACAAAATAGGAATGGTCGCTAGCGCACCATAAATCACTTCATAAGATGGGAAGTTACTTACGTAAGCTGCAAACCCTTTTTTACTGAGCTCAAATAACAGTGCGGCAAACATCGCGCCTGGTAAAGAGGCTTTAATAGGCACTCGAATATTAGGTACTACGGTGTAAATCAGCATAAAACCCACAGTAGAAATCACGTAAGGTAGCAAACCAAGTAAAAAGCCGCTAAAACCAGGGATCCCTTCATCGGCATACGCTGCCAAGCTGACAAGATACGATGTCATACCTAAGCTTGCACCCAATAAAACCGGGCCAAGCGTTAATACCATCCAATAAACCGCAAACGAGATCACAACCGGGCGCTTCTTCTGCGTGCGCCAAATACGATTGAGCGTTGCATCTACATTACGAATCAAAAACAACGCTACAACGATTAAAAAGCCAATACCCATTGCCGTCATTTGACTCGCATTACCCGTAAACGCACCTATGTGTTCTTTAATGGTTTCTGAAGAGGTAGGCACAAAGTTATTAAAAATAAAATTTTCGATAACCGCTCTAAAGTCCTGAAACACAGGAAACGCAGAAAAAATAGCAAATACCACAGCAAGCATTGGAACCAATGACAACAAGGTAACATAGGCTAAATAACCAGCATTGACGGTAATTTGGTCATCTAAGCAACGTTTGCCATACCCCTTAAACCAAAAGGCGACATAGCGTATTGCTTTACCAAATTGCTGAAACATCTGGGAGTAATCGACTTTATTCTGCATCGTAAGCGCTACTAATAAAAAAATATTGCCATATAATAACAAGATAATGGAAAGCATAAAGAGAATTGAACACACTATGAAAAAATTACTGCTCGCTGTCGCAACCACAAGCTTATTAACCCTTTCAGGCTGTCAAACAGCTTATTACTCTGCAATGGAAAGCGTAGGTGTTCACAAGCGCGACATTCTGATTGACCGTGTAGAAGAAGCAAAAGAGTCGCAACAAGACTCTCAAGAAGAATTCCAATCAGCCTATGAGCGCTTAACAACATTAATTAATTTTGATGGTGGTGAGCTACAAAAAGTTTACGACCAACTTAACGATGATTATTTGGCGAGTAAAAAGTCTGCCGAAGATGTATCGAGTAAAATTAATGCTGTAGAAGATGTAGCAGAAGCACTGTTTGATGAGTGGGAAGAAGAATTAGAACAGTATTCCAACGCTAAATTAAAACGCGATAGTCAAAAGAAACTTTCCGCGACTAAGCGCCAGTTTGAGCAACTATTACGTTCAATGCGTCGCTCTGAAAGTAAAATGGAACCCGTTTTAACCGCGTTAAACGACAACGTTTTATACCTAAAACATAACCTTAATGCGCAAGCAATTGCCGCAATAAAAGGTGAGTTTTCTACATTAAAACGCGATATTAAAACACTTATGAGCGAAATGAATAAATCCATTGCAGATTCAAATAAGTTTATAGCGCAGATGAATAAGTAAAGATTATATAGTTCAGGTTGTGCGAGTTTGCTTGTTCAACCTTTTCCCAATTTAAAGCCATAGTTGCATAATAAAACTTAGATGCCTACATAAGAAACCGCTGTTACTCCCAATAATTACCATTCATCAGCTTTTTACGCCATTTCTCATATAATATTCCCTTTAACCACTTCCATATATTACTTTATAGCGAATATCGTGATGTTAAATATTTGTATTAATTGCTCACGAACCTATTGTACAAAAATTCATAAAAGGACATTAGTTATGGCAAAGCATTTAAAAATAATTACAAACGTATTGATAGGTGCAATCTTATTCTCTGCACCCACGTTTGCTGAGCGATTAGATATTGGTTCAACATTACCACTGGACCTTGGTAAAACATTTGAACATAAAGAAATTAGTTATGAAAAATTTAAAGGACAACAAAACTACATATTAGTTTGGGACGGTTCAAACCCCTATGTTTTAAGTAACTTACTTAAAAACACCAAAGACACACCAGCCCCAGTTATTGTTTTCTGTACAGGTTACGTAAAGCTAGGCTCTCGGAAAAAAGATTATAAATCTTGTGAATATCAAGAAGGTGTAATAAATAGTGACCGAGTAACTATGCTGTACTCAAGAAGTCTCCGACTAGAAAATGATATTTTGTTACCAAAAGCAACGCATCTCTTCATTTCAGATGAGAGCGGAAAAATTACTCACAAGAGTAATTTACAACAGAATTAATGCTAGCTGAAAGTGCACTTCATTTAAAAGTGCACTTAAATTGTGTAACTGATTATTGCCAGCCACGCTAAACACATAGCTTTGGTTAGTTCTTTAATCCGCAATCATTATCTAACCAGTTAATTAAGTTGCTATAAAACTCGTTTTTATGATCATGAAACAAAGTATCATAAAAATGGTCGGCATCTTCTAGTTCAATATACTTATGAACTTTGTTTAGCTTCTCTAGTTCAGTCACAAATTTTCGACTATGAACAACAGGCACTCTCTCATCAATATCACCATGGATCACCATAATTGGAATATTCACTTTCTCAACTTTATCTATAGGAGAAATACCTGTGATAGTTGGCTGTTGAAGTTCGCTCAAGAACTCATCTTCATTCAGTGTAGCATTGATTCTACTTAAATCACTCACACCAGCGCCGGCTACAGTACATTGATAAATGTTCTTTTCTCGCATTGATGCAGCAAATGCAGCATAACCACCATAACTCCAACCAAACATTGCCAATTTATCTATTGTCGTATAGCCTTTTCCGACCAAGTACATTGCAGCGTCGTCAAGGTCATCTTGCATCTTAAGACCCCAGTTATTATCCCCTGCAACCCAATGTTCCAAGCCATAACCCGTAGAACCTCGGTAGTTAGGCTGAATTACAACATAACCATTCGCTGCTAAAAGCTGCGCCCATTCATCAAAGATGATCGTGTCACGTACCCACGGACCACCATGTGGTAGTACAATTGCAGGATGAGGTCCTTTTGTATTTGGCGTTGTCACATAAGCGTGTATTTTTCTACCATCACGAGCGCTATAGCTAATGTATTTTACGTCGGCTAATTTATCCTCAGTAAGTAAAGGTAAGCGCCCACCAATTTTATCCAACTTTTGTTTATTAGTAATTATGTAAAAAGTACCTGGATCTTTGTTAGAACTGGTCTGAACAACTAACACATCATCACTATCAGAACGACTAGTAATATTGACAAACTTCCTCGGAAATAGCCCCTCTAAGCTTTGGTATAAAGCATCTTCGTTAGGATCTGTAAAATATCGCTTAGGCCAGTTTGTTGTGTATGAATAACCGAGCAAAGACCCCCATTTATTTTGTATAATACTGCCAGCATCAACAGATTTCAGCCCAAATAAGCGTTCCGATATTTCTCCAGTTTCAATATTAAATGTATAAATACCGGTTTTATCTTGCCCTAAGTTTGCGCTAATATACATGTCGTTAGGTGACTCCTTTGAGAAACCTAAAAAGTCATAGCTTTCACGACTTTTGGGAGAAATTGTTTTTATCTTTTTCCAGTTAGCGCTCCCTTTTCTACGCGCAAACAACTCTATGGAATTTGTAGCCCTATCAAACCCTCTAGCTGCACGAATATCACCGTCCGCATCAGCAACAAACCCACCAGTTATTTCAGTGTTACCTCGCATAACCGTTTTGAAACTACCGTTATCAAGATTATATCTAACTACATCAGGGATACGATTATCGTTTACATCAGTCAATGCCAGAACAGTGTTATCTTCTTTAGGTAACAGATCAAATATTTGAAAGAAACCTAAACGTTTGTTATTTGAAGGAATAACCCACTTACCTTTACCATCAGCGTCCGTAATTGCAAACTCATTAACCCAACGTTTAGAGTTTCCATCTTCTAATATTTGGCGAAAGCTAACGCCTATTTTTTCATTATTAAGAAAGCCAACACTTGATACCATCATCTTGCTGGCCCCTAAAACTACTGGCTCTTTCTTTAAATTAAATGGATTTCTTATTTCAATTACATAATCACCATTTTTAGTTGTCGCTCTAAGAATCGCTACCTTTTTACCATCTGGAGATACAGAAACACTTCGTATCATTGGCATCATAGTAAATGACTCAAGAGTAGCATTCGATGAGTTAGCTAGTTCACTAGCTGATGAATTCGTTGGATTAGCCAAGCTTGCAGCAAGCACTCCAAGGGCCAATATTATTTTTGTCATTATCATAGACCTCAATTAAAAATGGCCTCATCAGAGGCCATTTGCTAAGTTGCAACGCTCAATTAAAAATTAACTGAGAAATTGATATAAGGCATGCGGCCATACATGTCATAACCAACACCTAGTGGTACGTTAGTATTAGAGAATGAACCACTTGGATCAACTTTAGGTGGCGCTTCATTAAATACATTACGAACACCTGCAGAGATTAGATATTCATCAGAAGACCATGAAACTGATACATCATGCTTCCAATAGTCTTCAGTAAAGCCTACAGGGCGACATTTAAGGCGCTCACCAGCACTATTAAACAAGCCTGTACAACCAGTTGTATCTTCCTCAAACTCTCCTAAATCGTCTTCTCGACCACCTGAGATGTAACGAGCCATCCAGTTAAAGCGGAAATCGTCATAAGAAAGCATTAGACGAGCTGTACCACGCCATTCAGGATAATCTGGTTCACCTACATTATCATCGACAACACCTAACACATCGTATAGGGCTTCAGTCATCTTAGTTGCTTGAAGGTCAACTGTTACACCTAAGTTTTGTTCTGAAATAACAAAATCTTGATTGTAGTAAATATTATAGTCATAACCTTGAGACGTTAATAAACCTACGTTGATGAATGATTGGTCAACTAGACTAATTTGACCGCCTTCATCACGACTAATACGGCTACAGAAAGCAGCATTACCATCTGCACCATAACATTGGTTAATGCTGTAGAAAGCTGATGGTTCGGCAATACTATTAGTTACTTCAATATCAAATCGAGTTACAGAAAGCGTTATATCTACGTCTTCAATGAATGGCTGCTCAATAACAAAACCATATGTCTTAGCTAGTGACGTTTCAGGGCTCAACTCCGTTGTACCACCGCTGATAACTTCAGTACTTGTTGATTCAGTGAAGGTAGGATCCAAACCTAATGAAGTTGGATCTAAACCATCAGAAACACAACGAGCTAGAGTTACATCATCACGCGGGTCATTAGCTGCATCATATGTTGGAATTGCATCTGGGTTGATTGGATCTGAGATACGAGCATCACTTGGAACAACGCATGGGTCACTCACAGTCAAGAAGCCTGAAGTACCGTTTAAGAAACGCTCACGTAAGTTAGGTGCGCGGAATGATGTTCCTTGAGTACCACGAAGCGTAACCCATTCAACTGGACGATAAACAGCTTTTACAGAGTATGTACTTTCTGGGTCATAGTAGCTTTCGTCAGAAATACGACCAGATACAGTCAATGTAAACTCTTCAACACCTGTTACACCTTTAACAAGTGGTAGGTCAATTTCAGTAAATACTTCACGAAGACTACGAGAGCCATCCGCACCTTGGTCTGAGAAATAACCCCATAGTAAACCCTGTGCAGCTACTGCGTTAGGATCTGATTCAATCTCGTCACGACGATATTCGGCACCAAAAATACCTGATACTGTTTCATTGTTCCAAGGCAAAGTATAAAGATCGCCACCTAAGAATCCATTAACAACTAACTGATTAACTTTCGTTTCAATTTTACGTTGATCGAACAGATAATTGTATTCTGCGTCTGTCAACGTACCACCACCTGGTTGATAAATATTATCCGCAAACAGGTTAACTGGAACACAGCCATCAGTACCATCACCACACGTTACAGTACCATCAGCATTTAGAACAGACGTGTTCAATGAATGTAGTAGTCGCTGTTCGTTAAAACCATTACGGACATCAGTGCCTTTTGATGCACTGTAAGAAACATACGCATCATAATACCAATTATTTAAGTTAATCGACTCTAGGCCTGGTAAATTACCAGTAACACCTGTTACTAATCGGTATTGGGCAACATCAACTTCAAAACGATCACGGTCACCGCGAATATTAATAATAGGATCAACATCTAAAGGACCAGCATCACCAAACCCTAGTACGCCAAAACAATCTACTTCACCATTTACACCACATGGATTATATGGGTTTGAAGCCGGAACAGTTTCAAATAACTGAGCACCAGGGCTGAATACTGGAGAGTTACGTTGCGCATACAAACCTTCGTAATAAAGAGTTGTATCATTGTCATCGGCAAAGTTATGCTCACCATTTACCATGAATGAAAGACGTTCATTGCGGCTGCGGTAATCACCACTCTTATAATAATCAGACTGTTGGAATGCATATAATGGGTCTTGGAAGTCAACATCACGCAAACCATCTCCATTACCGTCTACAATAGCGCCGTCAAGGTCGTCAATAATACCATCGCCATTAAAATCTGCTAAAACCCACTCAGGGAATAAACCAGCATATTGTGAAGGTACTGTCGTTTCACTTAAATTTGGAATGCCTGTGTTAGTAAATCCAGGAGTTACATATAGGCTACCCCAGAAAGCTGGAACGAAAACACGGTTTGTTAGCGGAAAAATATCACAGGTATCTTCACCACCAGCTGTTGGACCAATACCGCTAAAGCGTGTAATGATATCACCTTCTTCAGATTCAAAAATACGCTCTTCACAACCTTTTGCAAAAGCAGTTTCCGAGTATGATTGTGCTTTTGAATCAGCGTATTCTAAACCAACAGTAATGAAACCATTATCGTAAGTGTCACCCCACATAACAGAAAGATTTGATTGTTCACCACCACCACTTTGCGGCGCTTGATAAGAACCTTGAACTTCAAAGCCTTCAATATCTGACTTTAATACTACGTTCGCTACGCCAGCTACTGCATCAGAACCATAAACCGTTGAAGCACCATCAAATAAATTCTCTACACGGTCAATCATTACGCCTGGAATCAAATTAAGATCTGGTGAAGTAGGCGCGCCTCCAACACCAGCAGGAGCCATACGACGACCATTAATGACAACAAGTGTACGCTCAGCACCTAAACCACGGAAACCGATTGTCGCCGCTCCTGGTCCGTTATCTAATACGTAACCACCAAACGTGTTATCAATCTGAACACCAGCTGCTTGGTTGGTTGATTGAAGCATTTCACCAGCTTCGAATAAGCCCATCTCTCGAGAAAGGTCGCCGCTAATGACTTGAATTGGTGATGCGTTCGAAAATTCAGCTTTGCGAATTCGAGAGCCTGTCACTACAACCTTTTCAATTTCTTCGTCTTCCGCATTATTTTTTTCTTCTTCTGCGGCAACACCTGCAAAGCTGGTTATTGCGCCTGCAAATAGCGCAGACTTAACGCTAAGTGCTAATAAGTTTAATTTTTTCAAAATGAGATTTCCCTGAAGTTTTCTAAATGTTAATTGTCACAAATTACACAAATGTTTCTCTTTGTTTAAAAATGTAATCCGAACAACACAGTTTTAACATAAAAATTACAAAACATGAGTACTATTCGACAAATAACATTATTTACATCTAAGCTAAGCCAAAAAGAAAAACACAAAAAACACAAAAAAAACAATAAACTACAAAAATATCGATAGTAAAATTAAATTTACACACAAATTAATTGTTTACAATCATTTACAACACATCTGAAATTGTTGATGTTACAAGAGGAGGACCTGGGCGTGTTAAAGGTTAAGATCGATAGTTTAGAGTAGGAAAAACGTAATTTTAGCAAGGTAACTAAAACGTCACCTTACTAAAATGCAAAAATTTAAACTTTAATTAACATCAACGATATATTTCAACTTTACGAAACTTAGCCGCATCAATTATTGCCCATAAGTGGAAAATACCGCCAATAATTGCTGGAACGACAAAAAACCATAAAGCGTAGCCACCAAATACTACAATCGCAAATATCAGTGCCGCGCCAATGCGCCCTTGTACCAACTGCCCAAGACCTGGGAAAAATACGTTACAAATAGCAGCGATTACATTGCCTGCTGATCCTTGTTCTGCCATATAAACCTCTCAAATTTCCAATTTATTTAATTTAAATCAAACTCTATGCCAAATATATATTAATATAACTTTCAGTGTGTTAGCTTAATTTCGTGTCTTGCTAACAATTCATTGTTAGTAAGATTGACTAAAATAGAGCTAATTACACTAAATATGGAGCTTGCCATGAAATTAACATTTATCGGGGCAGCAAGTACAGTTACAGGTTCCAAACACCTACTGGAAATAGATAACCTAAAGATTTTAATTGATTGCGGCCTTTACCAAGGCATAAAAAACTATCGCACTCGCAACTGGCAAGCTCTTCCGTTTGATGTAACTAAGTTAGATACGGTTTTATTAACCCATGCGCATATAGACCATTCGGGCTATATTCCGCTTTTATACAAGCAAGGATTTAGAGGCCCTATTTTTTGCTCTCACGAAACACTTAAACTGTGTGAAGTATTACTGCCTGATGCGGGTTTTTTACAAGAAGAAGACGCAAAATATGCAAATAAAAAACGCTTCTCTAAACATTCTCCTGCTGAGCCACTGTATACATTAAGTGATGCTAAAAAGTCGTTATCTCTTTTTGTACCGCTCGATTTTCAACACGATGTCGAAATTTTGCCAAATATCACAATTAACTTAAAACCAAATGGACATATTCTCGGCTCTTCAAGTGTTGAGCTAAACGCAAACAGTAAAACGTTAGTTTTCAGCGGAGATGTTGGTAGGCAAGACGACCCAATTATGTATCCGCCAGAGCCGGTTTCCCCCTGTGACTTACTAGTTGTAGAGGCAACGTATGGTGATAGACGTCATACTGCAACCGACACCAAGCAAATTCTCGCCGATGCCATAAATGACACCTTTAAGCGTGGTGGTATATTTCTTATGCCCTCTTTTGCCGTTGGCCGTGCACAGTTAATTTTGCATTTGATCGCTGAACTAAAAAAAGAGCAGCGCATTCCGAATGTCCCGGTTTATCTCAATAGCCCGATGGCAATAAAGGTCACCGATCTTTATGAAAAAGCCCACAAGCACCACAAACTAACAAAAGAACAATGCCAAGCAATTGATGACATGACAGAGTTTGTTAAAACGCAAGAAGAGTCGGAAATGCTCAATAGCCGCAATCTACCCTGTATTATTGTATCAGCAAGCGGCATGGCAAGCGGTGGACGGGTATTACATCACTTAAAAAGTTTATTGCCAGATGATAAACACACAGTCGCATTTTTAGGCTTTCAAGCAGCTGGCACACGCGGCGAAGCGCTTATTAATGGCGCCGAAAGAATAAAAATTCATGGCGAATATATTGATGTAAAAGCAAAGATTCTAAACCTAGATTCACTTTCGGCCCATGGTGATTATCAAGATATTCTAAATTGGTTGCAGCAAGGCGAAGCATTACCAAAGCAAATTTATATTAACCATGGTGAAGTCAGTGCATGTGAGGCAATGCGCTGCCACATTAAGGAGCAACTTGGCATCGACGCCAAAGTAGTTGAGTATTTGGAACAAGTGGAACTTTGAAAACCCAATTTTTAACCTACCAAGGTATTTATATCGCATTTAATGATAAATTGATGGCAAATGAACATAGCCATCAATTTATTCAAATTAACTTATTGTCGCCACAAGCCAGTATTACTGTTGCACAAAAAACGCTTTCCACTACCTGTTTAATAATTGCAAGTAAGGTAAAGCACACTTTAAAAAGTGATAAACCGGTCATCACCATATTGATTGATAACTTTAGTGTACTCGGTAAAAAGCTAACTCACCTTATTAACTGCCAAAAAAATGAAAACAATGTTTATACCTGTTTTGAACAGGCCAAATCGCAATACCTTTGGCAATATTTTATTGATAAAACAGGCAGCTTTGATTATGCGATGACTGAATTTTTAAATAGTATTTTATGCCACCATGCCCAAGCAAAGTCCCCCACGGATCCGCGTATTGCAAATATACTTAATCACTTAGAGCAGTGTGACAGCGCCCAGCTAAATCTTTCACAATTAGCAAAAATAGTTAATTTATCGCAAAGCCGATTATCACATTTATTTAGTCAACAAATTGGCATGCCATTTAAAAGTTATCAACGCTACTTACGATTCAAACGCTTAATACCATTACTCGCAAATGGATTTGATTTAACCAAAGCCGCCCATCAAGTAGGGTTCAGTGATGCCGCACACTTAAGTCGCGAATGTAAAAAGTTATTTGGCATACAACCAAAGCTATTAAAAGGAACGCTTACATTCGAGCAAGTCTAATAAATTAAAATCATGCTCAATGCCCATAATCAAGCCCGAACCACGCGAGTTCAGCCAAGGTTGAGACAAGATATATAACCCCGATATGTCGGATACTTTATCAAAAATATCTTTATCGCTAGCTTGCTGCGCTAAACAGCTTTCAAGCCAAGAAAAGTCATTTTTATAGCCTGTTGCAATTATCACCTTATCTATCACTTGCCCTTTAAGTGTTATTGGCTTTTCGCTATTTAACTTATTCAAATTAAAGCGCTTACAAAGTGTTATTCCAGCGTTAGCCAACTGATGATTACAACTACCAGTTGCAGGAAATGGGTCTTTCTTTCGCATTTTTTTCGCTAACCAATGTTGTTTTTCCAGACGAGTCAGGCCGAGCTTATCTAACCAAAAGAAAATATCTCTACCCAAAAAACGCTGTGGTAAAAAAGTGCGTGCTTTGCCCATAGATAAAAATACTTGATTCTTTTTAACCAACATTTTTGCCAGTTGCCGGCCACTGGCACCGTCACCAATCACTAACCAGTTTTCGTTTTCACACGTTAAGTGTCGATCACCGATAGATTCTGGCGTAAACACTTTACCGTGATAAAAAGAGTTACTATCCAACTGATACGAATTAGGAATTTGAAATGCACCAGTACATACAAACAACATTTTACTGTGGTAGGTTTCACCATTACTGCAGTTCACTGTAAAGCCATTAGTGTCATTTCGCGCATCAACTACTTTACAGCCAAATCTAATATCTAACGACAGTGCAGCAGCATATTGTTCAAGATATTCAACAAATTCCTGTTTTGACGGGTACCCGCTTGCGTTGCCAGATATATTCCCCCCTGGCAACTGACTATAGCGCCGAGAAGTAAACAAAGTTAACCCTTCATAACGATTTCGCCACGCACTACCTACAGCATTTGATGCTTCTAAAACAACTACTTTGTGATAGCCCTTTTGCCTCAATAAATAGGCGGTTGCTAAACCAGCATGACCTGCACCAACAATAATTGCTTGTTTCATAACTACTCCAACTGAAAACTCTCAGCTAGAATAAAGGTACAGCAAAACTAAAAATTGAATTTAAACGCTATATGCTTGAAAAATTTAAAATGCATGGCGATGTCAGCCTTAATTGGCAAGGAAAAACGCTAGAAATAAACACAATCGGGCCATGGAATGCTGAGTTTTTTATGCATTTACATGAGCAATTAATTGATATGGTGCGTAACCAGCAAATTACTGATTTTGATGTATTACTTAACATTCATGGCGAGGCACTGCCAACGCCAGACGCACAAAATGCACACATTGAGTTTTTAAAAGCCTCCAGTGCCAAAGCTGTCGCAGTAAATCTTGAACATTGTGTAACAAGGTCGATGACACAACAAGTGTGTGACTATGTTTACCCTGCAGCGGGGCTAACACATCAGTGTTTCAACAATAAAGCGCAAGCGCTCAATTGGCTAAGTACGCAAAGCAGGGAATAATAACGCCATTAACGCATTAACCGCCTCTAAACGGGTTTGCTCTTCCATACTGGCAAACCCTAAACGCAGATACTGATAACCTTGCTCGTCACAACTGGTGACTTGTGAGTTAAAGTCATGCTGACATTGAATATATATTTCATGCGCCTGTGCCAACTCAGTAAAACCAGTTAAATCACGCTTGCAGCCAAGCCAAATAGCCATGCCGCCATCGGGAACAACAAAGGTAATCGGGTAACCCGCTTGTTTGTAATTTTCTAACAACATCACAAGGTGATCTCTTCTCGCTAAATACAATTGCGTCATTTTGCGAAGATGCCTTTCAAAGTCCCCTTCGCTCATCCAATTAGCCACCGCTTGCTGTAACACACATTCGGTTTTGTGGTTGATGATTTTTTTACTATTAGCCAAATACTCAATAACTTGCGGGTGAGCCGAAACATAACCTAGTCGCGCGCCTGCAAACATAATTTTTGAAAACGTTGAGATATAAATGACTCGACCGTCAGGGTCATTTGCCGCCATTGGTACTAAAGGTGAACAGCGATAATGAAACTCATGGTCGTAATCATCTTCTAAAATTAAAAAATCATGCTGCTGAGCTAATTGGTATACTTGGCTGCGACGCTGTGGCGATAATGTTACTGTTGTTGGGTACTGGTGTAGCGGCGTTAAATACAAAAGCTTTATTTTAGTATGCGCTAACACGCGCTTTAAGCTGTCAGGTTTTATACCAAACTCATCTTGTTCAATGGTAATCAGGTTTGCACCATTTGAGCTGAGCGCAGCACATGCAGGCGGATAACTAAGTTGCTCAACCGCCACATTGTCACTGCCCTGTAACACCGCTTGCGCGACAATAAACAGTGCTTCTTGCGATCCATTGGTTATTAATATTTCGCCAGATGAAAGACCGCGCGCTTTTACTAAGTATTTTTTTATTTGTTCACGTAATGTTTCATTCCCGAGCGTGCCCTGATAATGCAAGCTGCCCAAATCTAATTGTTTTAACGCAGTATTTAAATGGCTTTTAAATACCTTCATTGAAAATTGGGTTATATCTGGTAATCCACCAGCAAAATTAAAGCGCACGTTAAAATCAGCGTTAGAAAGACTCTCTTTTGACGATTTAAATAAGTGAGCCAAATTAAATTGCTGAGTTTCGGTCAATTCGTTTGGTATACAGCTCTCTACCGGTAAGACCGAAACCACTTGATAACCAATGCGCGGTAAACTTTCTAAATAGCCCTGCGCCACTAACTCATCGCATGCTGCCATAATAGTATGACGATTCACATTGAGCTGATTTGCTAAATCCCTGCTTGCCGGCAATCGGTCTTGTGGTTTTAACTGACCCGATAAAATGGCCTCTCGAATGCTCGCAGCAATGGCGAGGTATTTCTTTTCATGTGGATTAAATGAAATGGTCAGTAAGCGCATTTAATTTCTGGTCTATATAAATAACAAAAATTGGTTGTTAACGTTATACCAGGTTTATTTTTTAATACACCTCATTAAGCATTATAAATTTGGAATGAGGTCACCATGCAACAATTAACACAAACACAATTTGAAACTAACAAAGTCATTTTACAAAAGCTGCAACACCACCATTTAAATGATTTATTACAAGCAGGGAAAAACCCGAAAATTTGGCAATATGTACTTAGCAATTACTGCAAAGACAAAGATACGCTTGAGCATTGGTTTAATAAAACAGCGCAATACCAAGCTGATAAGCAATTGCCGTTAGTGATTATTGATAAAAAAAATAATCAACTGGTGGGCAGCACACGCTTATTTTCCCTTGATTTTAATCACGATAAACTTGAAATTGGCCATACGTTTATTACCCCTGAATTTCAACGTTGCCATATCAATACCCATACAAAATATTTACTGCTGAGTTACGCATTTGAACAACTTAGTGCAGCCCGAGTAGAACTTAGAACCCATGAAAACAATCAAAAGTCACGAAACGCTATAGAGAGATTGGGCGCACAATTTGAAGGCATCGCATGGCAAGATAGAAAGCTAATTGACGGTAGCTATCGTAATAGCGCAGTATTTAGTGTAACCCAAACTATTTGGCCAAATGTAAAACAACAGTTAGAGGCAAAGTTATAACATGTATCCACCACGCCAATATATTGAAAATGACTTCGCTCGACTGTTAACGCGCATTGAGAAGTCTCCGCTAGCAAGTTTGATTTATCAAAATGCGCAAGGCGACATTGAGCTTTGCCACATTCCATTAGTGCTTGATGAAAAAAAGCAGCACTTATTGGGGCACATGGCAGCAAACAACCCGCTTGCCAAGCTACTTGCCAAGCAGCCTTTAAACGTAAAATGCCTATTTAATGGTGCAGACTGTTATGTTTCTCCCAATGATGCCGAAAAAGTCTATTTACCTACATGGCATTACGCCAAACTAGAGGTAAAAGGCACAGCACAACCGATTACAAAGCCATCACAAAAGCGCGAGATAATGGCTTACTCCGTTGCGAAATTTGAAGATAAACTGGCAACGCAGTGGCAACTTTCTCAAGTAGATGAGAATGAAATATCGCAATCATTAAAGTACATAATGGTGTTTAAAATAGAGATTGCAGAAGTCGTTGGTAACTTCAAACTAAGTCAAGATAAGACAAGTGAAACGCGAAAAGAGATAAAACAGAGTCTTTATGCTCGTGGCGATAAAGACTCTGCCGAATTGATTTATTAGCGGGCTTTATGAATGCGCTCTACAAACTGAGAAGAGGCAATTGCCACAATACAATACGCAGTAAAAAACCAAAAGCCGATGCCTAGCTCGGCTTTCATTTTTAACATATCGCCCATTTGCCCATCGGCATTGCCAGCCAAATAAGAAACGATAAGTGCAATCACAAATACGTCAGTCATACTCCACTTACTAAGCTTAGAAGCAGCGGTATTAAGCAAACGAGTGAGCTTAATTTTAGCGGGCAATAATACACTGAGTAGCTGCATCAACAGTTTTAAAAATGGAATGATCACCGCAAATAACCCAACTAACACTGCCACCACATGGTTTTTGTTATTGGTAAGTTCTTTAATGGTGCCAACAATACTGCGGGTTTTGCGATAGGCTTCAACTTCACCTTCTAACTTATCAAGGCCAAGCATACCCGAAAACATACGAAGCATGCTGCGTGTATTGCCATCGCCTTCTTCGGCAAGCATGGTAATACCCACATCTACAATTTTGGCTTTATCAATATTCCCTTGCAGTGTTAACACGGGCTGAGTTACCCCAGGGATCAGCAAGGCAATGCTCACGAGTAATAAAATAACAGCGCTAATTTTTGTTTTCATAATGCTTCTTAAAAATTAATTTTCCCGACTTTAACGCAACACACATTGTGCGGCTAATTTGATTTGTTAAAAAGCGTTATAAATCGAAGCAACTTATAACGCAACTAACTCATTTAAAGAACTTATTGCGCTGTTCAAGCCATGGATTATACGGTCGCCCTGGTGCACTTTGCTGATGACGCAAAATTGTTTCACTGGTTGTGGCTTTTTCTTGCGAAAACGTCATTTTGGCTGATGGTCCACCCATCATTTTAATTTCCGTTTCACTTAAGCTTCGGCCAGCAAATAGCGCAGCATTTAAATACCCTGGTTGGGCTGCCCAAGTTCCATCGGTTAGTAATAAAAATTGCTCGCTTAATGCAAAACGCTCAGTAATATTTCGACCTGTTTTCTCACAGGCTAATTCACCATTAATGTAAACTTTAAAGGTGCCATCAAATGGGGCACTATAAAATACCAGTGCAATTCTGTACCAAGTGTCTGGTAACATTTCACCACAAAAACCATCAAAGCCAACACCACCAGTTGTGCGCTCATCTTCAATTGATTCAAAGCGAATTTCAGCCTTTTTTTCGTCTTCGATTTCGCTTTCATAATTGAGAGATGTTTGTAATAACGGACGGTATTTCGCCACACTTTCACTTGGCCACAATAAATCCATTACCAATGAATAATCAGACACCAGTCCTTGCTCGACAAAATCACCGTTGGCATCTACGTTATGGCGTACTTTTAAGCCTTCGTTTATTTTAAAGCGTGGGAATTGCATAACGGTTGCATCAAAACCAGAAAGACTTGGGATTGATTCTTCAAGTTGCGAAATTTTTTCAAAAATCACCTCATCGCTATAACTTTTACGATCAGGGTTAAACAACTTCATGGTCGATGGACCATAGTCCGCTAAAAATGGATCTTCGCTATTATCAAACTGCCAAAGCGTTATAAATTTATCTTCTTTACAGGTATTTAATTGTGTATCTGTGTCTAAGTGCAAGCATTGGCCAGTGCGATAACGACCATATTCTTCAATCACTCGCCAGCTATCATCTAGCGCAGTGGGGTTTTCAAAGTTCACATCATTAAAAAACAAAGATGGATTTAATGCAGCACCTTTGTAAAGCGCTACCGTGTACGTACTATCCGGATTAAATTGCTGCTCACCAAAGTATTGCCACTGGGGCTGCTGACCCACCATAGACTCTAAATCCGCACCTGACACTTCAACCGAGTAAACCGCATTAAAACCCAATGTATTCGATGGCTGACGCTCTACCGGAAACGCATCATGCAATTCTTGCTGGGTTACACCACCAGCTTGCCAAGGATACAAGCTAAACGGATCTGCCAAGTCATAAGCCCCCAACAAAACAGCATCTACTTTGTGAGTAAACATCAGCGCATCGGCTAGCACTTTTTCAATATCATTGCGGTCGGGGTAATTTTCAGAAATCACCACTTTATAGTTTGGATCTTCTAAATAGGTTTTAACGATTTCTGCTATTTTGTTATCAAGCGGTTCATGAAATGTATTGATATCTAAAGTATCAATTTGAATTTCATCATTTTCAAAGCGCACCGGACGTGACGTTTTATCAAATAAATTAAATTCGATATCAATCACGGTTGCGCCCATGCCGTAAATATCGGGTTCAATCACAATCGATTGATTGTCGTTATACCTATGGATTTGCGGCTTATCATGGCTATGACCACCAAGAATTAAATTAATCTCAGGTACATTTTGCGCAATGCGATCATCCACCCAACCTAAATGGCTCACCATTACAAGATAATCAACTTGCTCACTATAAAAGCGCACTAAACCTTCTGCGACTTCGGTAAACTCATAATCCATTACAAAATTATCAATAAAGTCTGGTAGTGGGCGTTCTTTGTATTCTTTATCAAGCTCATTCCATGGACCTGAGGTCATACCCAAGAAGCCAACTTTGACACAACCTACATCAATAATGCCAAATTTATGTGTAGCAAAGCCTTGTGCTTTTTCACCAACATATTGCGTATTTGAAGCAAGTACCAGTGCAGTTTCATCTTGTGCGTAAGCTAGTAGCTCGTCTTCACCCCAAGCATAATCGTGGTTTCCCACCACACGCACATCAAACTCCATAGCTTGTGTTGCAAGTGATGAGGCCCGACCCATAGATACTTGCTCAGCCACATTGCCTTTTTCATAATCATCACCACCATTAGTAAAAACAGTGTAAGGGTTCTCTTTTAGTGAAGTTAAATGCAATGATTTCAAACGGCTGTATAAGCGCTCTTTATAGCCGAAGCGAGAATGCAAATCAGCAACATGCACAAAACGAATCGTTTGTTGTACAGCAGCTGTATCACAGGCTGGGCCAATGGATTTAAAGGTAGAAACATTCGGTAATTTACGAATGCCGTATATACCTAAGTGATAAATTTCAGCGCTAATAAAATTACCTTCTATGCGCGAATTAAAATTAGGTACCCATGTATTGTTAACAAGTCTAGCCAGTACATATTGCTGATCCGCTTGATAATCACTTGGTAATGGAATTGTCAGATCCGCTTTGTCAAATAATGCGGTTTCAATTGGTGTTATCGAATACACTTTCGAAAGCGAATTTTGCGCATCGGGAAAGGCTTGCGACTGCCCCACATCAACTGACAGTGTCAAGCCATCGGCAACAGCGCCAACTTCTAGATCTAAAGTGCCTGTGCCATCAAAGCGTATAACTCCCCCTTCACTGCCTACGGGTACCGGTGTTTGTGCCGCATCTTCACTCACTGATTTGCTGGTTTCGCCTTCACCTACACAACCCAACAACAGCAACGTGCTGAATACATATAGCAATACTCTGAAATACACTTCCTTGCCTCGCGTTTAAATTCGCATTTATGAAAATTAACAAATGGCTAATTTAACAACAATTATTGAAAATATTACATCATAGCTAATAATAAATTCCCAGATTTAAAGAATTAAATTATCTTAAAATGCAAAAAGCCGATGCTAAATAACATCGGCTTTTATAACCATCACACTCAATTACACAGCTGAATCGTTACACTGCTTGCTGAATAATCACTTGCTCAGCTTTTTTAGTATAGTGCGGCATTCTATGAAAATTTAAGTACCGGTATGTATCAGCAGCTGTTGCATTTATCATTGTCGCGTATTCTTGGTACTCAGCTGGCGTAGGTAATTTACCTATAATTGCAGCTACTGCAGCAAGTTCGGCAGATGCTAAAAATACATTTGCTCCCGTACCTAAGCGGTTAGGAAAGTTACGTGTAGAAGTAGACATCACAGTAGATTGGTCTGCAACTCGCGCTTGGTTACCCATACACAACGAGCACCCTGGCGTTTCAATGCGCGCCCCTACACGGCCATAAATGCCATAGTAGCCTTCGTCGGTAAGCTCATTTTGGTTGGTGGTGCAATCCACATTCGTGTTGGAAGCTGACCTTGCTGTGCATCTAACGGTTTTGGCACAATACCTTGGGCTGCACGCTGCTCGACATGTAAACGATATTCTTGAAGCACAATAATACCTCCTTGGTAATGTGAAATACCTAACATGGCTTGAGTGTTTGAACGACTTCAAACACTTTAATAAACTGTAGCACTTTAATTAAAAGCGTCAGGTATTGGTTAGCTATTCACCTTTAGTATAAGGGTTTTATATTACGACCCAAGGCCAGCATGTTTATGCTTATCATAAGCTGTATGAATAGAAAGGAGTTAAAAATTAACTTTTATGAATGATGAACGCCATTGCTGTTCAATTAAATTATATTCTTCAGAAGCATGTAAGCTCGCTAAACTTTGCTGTAAACGCTCAACTAGCTGTTTGTCAGATCCTTTACTAAGAGCAACATACAACTGGGGAGTATGCCCTAAATCAACAACAGGCACAAAATCGTTTAAATCAAATGCCATTTGCTTACTAAGCGCAATTAAATTGTTTTTCTGCAATACAATCGCATCTACACGCTGTTCTTTTAATGCGTTAATTGCTTCAGGCCAATGCCTTACCTTCATTACGTTTTTTTCAGGCCACTGATAGCGTGCAACAATTTCATCCATAATGTAATCGTCTCTTGCGACGACCAAGGTTAGGTTTTGCATTGACTGAGTCGTGACGTTTGCTTGTTCACGTGCTTTTAATTGCCATAAAAACAATGAACTTTTGCTTTGTAGTATTGAGCTATTTGGAAAAACCGGTCCAATCCACTCAAAACTACTTTCACGTTTTTGCGTTCGGCGCATTGAGTAAATTAATACGTTTTTTTCTGTGGTAGCAATATGATAAGCACGAGACCAAGGCAATACTAAATGCTCGGTGGATATTTGCTCTCGGCGCAGTAACGCCTTAACAATATCGACAGCAACGCCATCGAGTTTTCCCCCTGACTTAACTTGATAAGGAGGAAAGTGCTCTGTAACAACCATTTCAAGTTCAACAGCACTTACGCGGGTAGCCACTAATACAACAATCAGTAATAAAAAGCTAATCCCCGTCCAACGTCGCCACATCGCATATTCAATAAAAAGAAAACAATACTGTTAGTCTAGGTGAGTGCTAGCGTAAATAAAAGTGTGCCGATTAAAGGAAATAAATAAGCGATGATTCGATTAGGCATTCGATATAAAAAAGCGTTACTTGGGTTGCTAGGATCAACAAAAATAAACACTTCTTGATTATTCTCCAGCGCCGTTAAGCAAGACTTATCGTAATCAACAATCACGCTATGTTTGGTTTGTTCAAAACAGTATTGCAGCATCATTTGTTTATCTTTAAAACTATGAAATGGCATCAAATCTTGTAAGCCAACTAAGGTGGCTTTTTCAATCGCGCAAGCACGCCAAGAGCGCTTTCGTTGACGGCACAAAAAATAATATACCCAAGGCTCCAAACCCCAAAATAATATTAACCCGCCAACTAATAACAGCTCTAACTTCATGCCCATTCCCAACTTAGTTAGATAACTTATAAACGAGATTAGCAGCCACAAGATCGCTAAGTGCCGTGCCCACCGATTTAAATAGAGTGATGCTGCTTTCTTGCTGCCTACCAGAAACGCGTTTAGCACATAAGTCGGCTAATTCACCTTTTATTTGCTGTTGGCTAAACGCTCCTTCAGCCATCGGAATTAACAACTCGCCCGCTTCATTTAACACATTTGTTAGGCCATCCACGTACACTTCACTTTGTATTACCGTTTGCGTATCACACTCTCGGTAATGTTTGTGATGGTTACCGATTAGGTCAATGTGCGTACCAGCACTCAGCCAGCTACCATCAAACAATGGTTCAGGTGAGCCTGTTGCACAACTAATTGTGCAAGCGCTTGCAATCGTCTCTTTATCGGCTTGCCCAGCAACAAAGGCAACGTGACTAAATTCGCTTTGTAACTGGCTAATTAAGGTATCTACCTTGTCACGATTACGGCCAATAATGGTCACTTTACGGTAATTGCGAACTGACAAATGCGCTTTAATCATATAACTGGCAAGGTTACCGCTACCAAAAAACACTAAATGTTCAGCATCTTTACGTGCTAGATATCGCACCGCTAATGCTGAAACTGCTGCGGTGCGCCAAAGCGTCACACTGGTACCATCCACCAGCGCAAGCGGTACGCCATGCGCTCGGTCAAACAACATAATTTTGGAATATAAGGATTCAAAACCCGCTTCGCCATTTTGCGGGAAATAAGTAAAGGATTTCACCCCAATCACCTCTTCATCCCACGCAGGCAAAACAGCAAATGCATTATTCGAAGGAGCACCCGGATGTAATTCAAACACTTGTCGCTGTGGCATTAAAAAGTTGCCTGCAAAGCTAGTATTAAGTGCTTTAATTAAGGCATCAAACGACAGGCTAGATAACACCTGTTCTTTTTCAATTATTTTCATGGCGTATCCTCTTAGCCTCTTTCAGGTAAAATCATTTGCTTAGGGGCATGGGTAAGTAGCTTGTAGCCATTTTCAGTAACCAAAATATCATCCTCTAAACGCACACCACCAAAGTTTGGAATATAAATTCCCGGTTCAATAGTAATGACATTACCTACTTCAAGATGGTAATCACAATTTGGCTTTATAATTGGAAATTCATGTAAAAATAGCCCCACGCCATGGCCTAATCCTTCACCTGCATACTCAGCAAAGCCCGCATTTTCAATAACTCGATGACTTGCTTTTAAAGCATCAGTTGCCGCAGCACCTGCAACCACTTCAGCCATAGCTGCGGCCTGTGCATCGGCGACAGTTTGATAAACCAATTGTTGTTTTTCACTGGCTTCGCCATAAATATAACTGCGCGTCATATCAGAACGATAACCATTAATCACAGCGCCAAAATCAAGGGTAATCAAATCACCAACTGCGAGTTTGCGCTCTCCCGGCATACCATGTGGCAAAGAGGTGCGTTCGCCAAATAACAAAATCGTGTCAAAGCTCATGCCGTTTGAGCCGAGCTTTTGCATGCGATATTCAAGCTCAAGTGCAATATCGCGCTCACTGGCTCCGGTTTTAAAATAAGGCAAGGTTTCGTTAAGTGCTTGGTCTGCAATCGCTGCTGCAAGCTCAATTTGCTTTACTTCCCAATCATCTTTTACAGAGCGCATTCGTTCAACAACACCTTGTATTGGTGTTAATTGTGCAACTGACAACTCTGCATTTATTGCTTGCCAAGCCCCAACATTAATATGTTCAGCTTCAAAACCGAGCTTAGCGTTTTCTTCGATAAGGCGATTAAAGCAATGGCCTAACGTTTCGTTATCACGATCGCGACAAATGACTTCAAAGCCTTGGCTTTCATTTGTGGCTTGCTCTGCGTAACGGTAGTCAGTGACTAAATAACCACTATTTTGATTAATCAATAAATACGCGGCATGACCGCTAAAACCAGATAAATAGCGAATATTCTCATAGCCAAAAATCAATGCGCTATCAAGTTGTGAACTCGTTAATAAACTGCGAAACGTCGCTTGGCGTGATAAAAATGGGGTACTCATCGGAAAATAAATCCTGTGTTTAATGCATCGTTATGATCAAAATAAAATGTGTTTTTACCTACCACATTAGCGCTCCCACTCACTTCGGGGATCACCGCCATGTAATCACCATATTCTAGTGTATCAACCACTTTAACGCTGAACTGTGAGCCTAAAATACTTTCAATTACAATCTCTTGCTGTGCTTCAATTTCGTTTTTAGCAAAGTGAATTGCCGCCCGACCTGCCACACCCGAACCTGTTGGGCTGCGATCTAACTCACCTTCAGCAAAAATACACACATTGCGGCTATGCGAATCTGGATGCTCCATTTGGCTATGCGAAACAAAAATAGTGCCGTACAAAAAGCTTAAATCAGCTTCAAAAGGATGATTAATTTCGGTGCTGGCAATCACTGCCTGTTTAATACGCTTACCCCAATCAATAATTTGATTGCTGTTATCTTGCTTCAGAGACAAACCAATGGCATCCGCATCAACATAGGCATAAAACGCGCCGCCATAGGCTAAGTCAAAAGTCACAGCCCCTATACCTTCAACCTCGATTTTCTGTGCTTTTAGCGCTAAGAATGAAGGCACATTTAAAAAACGAATATCGCTAATTTCACCATTCTTAACGGTTACCGATGAGCGAATTTGACCACAAGGCACATCAAAATTAATCTGATTAACGCCTTCTTTTTTGTTTATCACACCCGCTTCAATTGCCGCTTTAGATAGCGCAATAATGGCATGACCGCACATAGTGCTGTAGCCTTCGTTATGTAAAAACAGCACACCCAAGTCACTGGTATCTCGCTCGGGCTCAACAATCAATGCGCCATACATATCTGCATGACCGCGAGGTTCAAACATCAAGCCTTTTCGTAAATCATCATGATTAGCTAAACAGTCCTGACGTTTTGCTAAAATGGTGTCGCCTTTTAAAGTAGGAAATCCCGATGTAATAATACGTAACGGCTCACCACCTGTGTGCATTTCTAGGGTGGTAATTTGTTGTATTACTTTGCTTGGTTGCCAATTAACAAACGCATTTGTGTTCATATTTAGCTTTCTATATCGAAATCAATATTTGCATACAATATACCTTTGTAAATATTAAAATCAATATAAAGCCCTGCATGGGTAAGTGATTATTGCTTAAAAGGATTACTAAATGCTTTGTTTTTAATAAACTTTTCGTCAGTTAAAGTATGTAGAAATGCCACTAAGTCTTGCTTTTCTTGTTCAGTTAACTGAAAACCTTTAATAAATGCACTTTTATATGGGTTTTCACGGCCATCGCCGCGATGCTTGCCAGTTGTAATATTACGGCCTGCACCGGCATAAAAATCAATCACTTGCTCTAAAGTTTGTAAACTACCATCGTGCATATAAGGAGCTGTTAAGGCGATATTACGCAATGTTGGCGCCCTAAACTTACCCATATCCTGTGGCGTTTCTGTAATCGCAAATAATCCTTGATCACTTAGCGGAAAAGCCCCTTTGCCATCAATATTATAAAGGCCTGTATTATGAAACGGATGACGGTCTAATTGCTGCTTTTGATGGGTCGTTGATTGCGTAAAGTTAAAACCACCATGACAATGGTGGCATTCTAAACGCTCAGAAAAAAACAAATCCATGCCGCGTATTTCGCTTGCTGTTAGGGCATCATCCTGCATGGCGTAGGCATATTGATCAAAACGACTTTGAAACGAAATCAAACTACGGGTAAAACTAGCAAGCGCTTTAACAATGTGATCGAAATTAGCATCTTCAGTGCCAAAAGCGCGCTCAAATAATGTCTTGTACTGTGGCGTATTAAAACGTGCTAACACCTCTTCTTCGTGCCCTGTTACGCCCATTTCAAGCGGTGTTTCACCAAATAACGGGAGCAAAATTTGCTGTTCCAACTCTGTCATTTCAGAGTGAGCCCAGGTCAGTGTTTTATTGTAAGCAACATTTACTAAGGCCTGCGCATTGCGATGATGTAGCTCACCTGTGGAGCCAATTGACGTTGGGATCATTTCGGCAAATGCTCGATCTTGCTGATGACATGACGCACAGCTTTGCAACCCATTTGCTGACAAGTTTTTGTCGTAAAATAAGTGTCTACCAAGTTCAACTTTATCATCACTCATAGGGTTGGTTGAAGGTACTTGAGGAAACGGAAAGCCCTCTGGTAGTTGCCATTGATAAGGCTTGCTTGGTTCGCTACAACCGACAAGTAATAGTGCCAACAACAGTAAAGAACGACGCATATTATTCCTGATAAAATATCTTAGTTGTTAAGTTGCTAAACAACTGCTGACAAATCTCGTTCGCTTGTTCACTCATACAAGAGCGAGAACGGTTCACCTCAGTAAGTAAACGATCTAAATCTAAAATAATTGGTTTTTGCACATCGAATTGGGCTAGTTCAAACCGATAACGGTTTGGGTAAGCACACGGTGCTGAAGGCGCCCGCAAACGCGATGCACTTTTACAGCCGGTACTGCCTAGATGAAATGCAAACCCATTGTCGCCATCAAAGCGGAAAAATTTATGGCCTAACTGCCAACTCCAAAACATTTCACTAATATTAAGTGGTGATGCCGCAGTAAGTGGATTTAGGTGATTTTCATTGAACGGAACCGCCATCTCAAATGATAGCTTTTTTCCGTCTAAATCATCTGCCATAAGCTCAACTTGCCAACTTTTTTTCTCACAGTTAGCACCAATTAGCGCCACACTATTTGATGATAATGGACTCACTTTAATGGTTATTTCGCTGACAGATTTGAACTCAGACACAAACCACATTAACACTTGCCGTTCATCACATGTGTGTTGAACGCCATGTTGTTTTACAACAAATTCAATTTTAGTCGTTGATGGCTTTTGGCACGCAAGCAAAAAGCCCATTAACAAAAGTATACAAAATGACCTAAGCAAGGTGGTTTACTCTCTTCATTGATTAGTTACACTGTAATTAATACAGGAACAGGATTCTAACAAAGTTATGATGACTCAGAAACTTACACTGCTAACACTTGCTTTGGCAAGTAGCATTACTAGCCTGAACGCGATCGCACATACAGAACATGATAAGGCGCGTTATGTAACCGAAAACGGAATTGATAAAGGCGACTGCAACAACCCCGTCAGGCCATGTAAATCCATCGCCTACGGAGTATCGCAAGCAAGTAAAGGTGACAAAGTATTGGTTGCCAGCGGTCAATACGAGTTAAAAAATGAATCTGAGCTATTTTATTTACAAAGCGAGTTAGTACCCGTGTTAGGCGGCTTTAACCGCTTTGACCACTTTCAAGTACAAAACCCTAATCGCAACAAAACACAAATTGTTGGTGCACCAATAGCCTTGCATGACATGCTGCAAAAGGCTGGCTTTAATGTCATTGCAGATACTAAAAGCTTAACAATTTCAAAACAGTTAAAACAAAAACTAGCACGTCACCAAGCACTTTTTGAGCAGCAAAGTAGCACAGCATGTGTAAATGGCCGTGCCGGTTCGTATTCCTGTAACAACGTAGATTTAGTCGCCCATGTACCATTGCCAGCAAACACCTCTGGCAATGATATTTGGGGGCATGTTGATTTAAATAACGGCATTGAATATGCCATTATGGGGTTCTCTGATGGTATTCGCGTATACAGTTTGGCCGATCCTACAAACCCAACATTAGTTGGTCGTGTCGCTGGCGCGAATACGACATGGCGCGATATTAAAGTACTGCAATATTACGACGAAACTTTAAAAGCCTATCAAGCGTACGCCTATGTAACAGCTGAAGCAAACACTGGCGTGCAGATAATTAACCTAAATAATTTACCCACATCGGTATCGCTCTCTGGTACTAACTTCACAGTGAGTAGCGCGCATAATGTGTATGTCAGTAATGTTGATTACAGTTTAAATCTACCGCTCAACGGCCAATCTGCAAAAATGCAAATCGTTGGTTCAAACAAATATGGCGGCTCGTTTACTACCTATGACTTAACAACGCCCAGTAATCCCAGCAAAAGCTTTGATATTGGCTCAACATCACGGGCTAACTACACTCATGACGCCACCAGCATGTCGATAAACGACACCCGTGCTACGCGAGATTGCGTTAATGCCACTAGCGGTGTGTGTGATGTATTTATAGATTTTAACGAGAATGAAATTCGCATTTGGGATGCAACCCAATCTGCCAATACAGAACGTTTAGGCCAAGTTGGCTATGATGATGTTGATAGCAGCAGCCAGTATGTTCATTCAGGTTGGTGGCACGAGAACAAACGCTACGTGTATGTGCATGATGAGTTTGATGAGAATAAAGGCGGTTTAAATACCACTGTACGCATTCTAGATTTAGCCGATTTAACACAGCCAACGATTGTTGGTAAATGGACCAGTAATAACCGCACCATCGACCACAACGGCTTTGTTAAAGGCAACCGTTATTACATGTCTAATTACGAGCGCGGTTTAACTATTTTAGATATTAGTGACCCAATCAATCCGCAAGAAGTCGGTTACTTCGATACATTCCCAACATCAGATAATCCATCATTTAATGGTGCTTGGGGCGCTTATCCTTATTTACCGTCTGGCAATATTTTAATCAGCGACATTAATAGCGGCTTGTACGTATTAAAAGATAACACTCGTGATAATAACGTTAATGTAGCGTTTGAAAACACCGAATTAATTGCTGAGCGCAGTGATGAACTGCGCCTTGTCGTCACTAAGCCATCCGCAGTTAGCGATGAAGCTAGTGTTGAATTTGAAATCATCAATGGTAGCGCATTACTTGATAGTGATATGAACCTACGAAATAGCTCTCAAACATTAACTTGGGCAGCCAACGATACAACACCTAAAGTAATTGGCATGGCGCTTACAGATAACGGTGAAACATCGCTTAAAGATTTTTATATTCGCTTACACAACGCATCAGGCAACCTTGAAATCGGTGATAACCGAATTATGAAAGTCACCATTAATGGCCTTGCCAGCCAAGGCAAAGTTGGTTTTGTTCAAACAAGCCGCACCTTCTCTGAAAAAACAGGTGATGTAAATATTGAATTAAGCCGCATGGGTGGCAGCCGCGGCCAAATTACCTTTGACTACCAAGTTGAATACCTAACAGCGAGCAGTAACGATATTTCTTTTGAGAATGGCACTGTAACTTGGGCTGAAGGCGACACTGCCAATAAAACCATTGCATTCAGCATTACGGACGATCAAGAAATTGAAGGTGCTGAACGCTTTATTATCAAGCTCACTAATAATGATGACAGCCTGTTAAGCAATCAGCAGATTGAAATTACCATTTCAGATGACGATAGCAATAGCGCGCCTGAGGTGTACGCCGGTAACGATATAGAGTTGGCAACAAATGCATCAACAGTGTTAAATGCCGCAACTGCGAGCGATGATCGCACAGAGCAACTGAATTATCAGTGGCAATTTGTCTCAGGTGTTGCAATTAATATCACTAATGCAGATAGCTTAACGCCCAGCGTTTCAGCTAGCAGCGAAGCGGGTACTGCTGTCATTTCATTTACAGCAACCGATGAACATGGCGCGAGCAGCAGTGATGAGTTAATCATTACCGTTGTTGCACCAGTTATTCCAGTAGGCCCACCGGTACCAGAAGAATCAAGCTCATCCAGTGGTAGTTTACCTATTTACTTATTACTACTAATGTCACTGTTAGCAATTCGTAGAAGGTAAAAAGTTAGGCCTGATTATCTTTGAAAAAAAGCGCCTTTTGGCGCTTTTTTGCTTTATGCTTGGGTGCGTTCATTGCGATATAACAAGTAATACGCACAAGGTAATACCAGCATACTAACCAGTGGGCTTATCACCATACCGCCAAGCATTGGCGCTGCAATTTTTTGCATCACCTCACTGCCCGTGCCGCCACCCAACATAATCGGTGTTAAACCAATTACGATAGTCAGTACCGTCATCGCTTTAGGGCGAACGCGCTGTACCGACCCCTGTTTAACCGCAGTTAAAATATCCTGATGTTGCTTTAACGCCTGATTGAGGTAAATCAGCATCACGACACCAAATTCAGCCGCAACCCCCGCAAGGGCAATCATGCCTACCGCAACCGCAACGGATAACTGATAATCCAGCAAATAAACAAACCATAATGACCCCGCCAGTGCCACGGGCAGTGTTAACATCACTAACGTTGCCTGCAGTGATGAATTGAATGCGAGGTAGAGAATGATGAAAATAATCGCCAAGGTAATTGGGATCAGCAATTCCAATTTACTGGTAACTCGTTCCATATACTCGTACTGGCCAGAAAAACGGATGCTGTGCTTAGCAGGCAGCACTAACTCACTATCCAGTGCCGCTTTGGCAGCCGCAATATAATCACCAATAACCGTATCTGGCGCTAAATCGACAAATGTCCACGCAATAAAACGACCATTTTCGCTTTTAATCATCGCTGGGCCATCTTTAATTTCAATATCAGCAACCTGTTCTAGCGTGACCCATGCACCCGTTGGTGATAAAAACGGTAATGTTTTTAGCTCTTCAATTTGGTCACGATAACGGCGTGGGTAGCGCAAGTTAATTGGAAAGCGCTCTTTGCCTTGCACCGACTGGCCAATATTGGCGCCACCTAACGCATGCCTAACTAGATTTTGAATATCAGCAATATTTAAACCATATTTGGCTGCGTCTTTGCGCCTTGGTGATATATCAATATATCGCCCTGACTGCGCACGTTCGGCATACGCCGATAGCGTACCAGGTACATTCGCTAAAATACGCTCCACATCACGGCCTATTTGCTCAATTTGCGCTAAATCATCGCCCGAGATTTGAATGCCAACTGGAGTTTTAACACCGGTCGACAACATATCAATACGGGTTTTAATCGGTTGCACCCAGGCATTGGCAAGTCCCGGAAAATTCACACTCGCTTGCAACTCAGCAATAATGGTTTCAAGGGTGACTCCTTCGCGCCACTCGCTCTTTGCTTTTAACTGAATGGTGGTTTCAAGCATGGTGAGCGGCGCAGGATCGGTTGCGGTTTCTGCGCGACCGACTTTACCAAATACGCTAAGTACCTCGGGCTGCGTTTTAATTAAGCGGTCGGTTTGTTGTAGTATTTCACCCGCCTCCGCAATGGAAACTCCCGGCAGCGTGGTTGGCATATAGAGTAAATCCCCCTCTTCCAACTCAGGCATAAACTCACTACCTAATTTAGAAAGCGGGTAATAACTTGATGCCGCAATCACAATAGCAACCAACAGCGTAAATTTAGGTACTTTTAAGCACAGTTCTAGAGTCGGGCGGTAGATTGCTACTAATGCGCGAGTGAGGTAGTTATTTTGCTCATTTGGAATATTACCACGTACTAAATACCCCATTAGCACAGGCACTAACGTCACGCTTAACAGTGCCGCAGCCGCCATTACAAAGGTTTTGGTATAGGCAAGCGGGCTAAACAATTTCCCTTCTTGTGCTTCAAGGGCAAACACCGGCATAAAGCTCACTGTGATTAAAATAAGCGAGAAGAAAAGCGCAGGCCCAACTTCCACAGCGGCTTTACTTACTAACTGCCAATGTGCTTTTCCCTTAGCGTTTTCGCCAGTTTCAGCGCGATAATGCTCAAGGTGTTTATGGCAGTTTTCCACCATAACAATAGCTGCATCAACTAAAGCGCCAATCGCAATCGCAATACCACCCAAGCTCATAATATTGGCATTAATGCCCATTAAGCGCATTAAAATAAAGCCCGCTAATACCGCCAACGGTAAACAAATCACAGCCACTAGCGTTGAGCGTGCATGCATTAAAAATACTAAGCACACCAAGGCAACAACAATCATTTCTTCAATCAGTTTTGACTGCAAGTTTTCAACCGAGCGTTCAATTAAGTTTGAGCGATCGTAAACCGTTACAATCTCAACCCCTTCAGGTAGGCTCGGGGTAATTTGTGCAATTTTAGCTTTTACATTGGCGATAGTCGTTAGCGCATTTTCGCCATCGCGCATCACCACGATGCCACCAACCACTTCACCTTCACCGTTTAATTCGGCAATGCCTCGGCGCATTTGCGGGCCCAAACGAATAGTCGCAACATGTTCTAGCAATAACGGGCTACCGTCGTCATTTATTATGCCCAGAGGAATAGCTTTAAACGCAGCTAAATCGGTTAAAAAGCCGCGACTGCGCACCATATATTCAGCTTCGGCCATTTCAAGCACCGAGCCACCCACCTCACTGTTGGCATTTTCGATTGCAGACTTTACTTGTGTAAGCGTTACGCCGTACTGCATTAGCCTCAGTGGCTCAACGACTACTTGATAGCTTTGCACCATGCCGCCAACGGTAGCAATTTCACTTACTCCCGCCACTGACTGCAATTCGTACTTTAAAAACCAATCTTGCAAAGTACGTAACTGGGCTAAGTTTTGTGTGCCGCTTTTATCTATTAAGGCATATTGGTAAACCCAACCGACCCCTGATGCATCAGGCCCTAAGGTTGGTTTGGCATCACTTGGTAAATTAGCAGTAACTTGGTTTAGGTATTCCAACACGCGCGAGCGTGCCCAATACAAGTCGGTATCGTCTTCAAAAATAATGTAAACGTAAGAGTCACCAAAAAAGCTAAAGCCCCGCACCGTTTTTGCTTTTGGTACTGCCATTAAACTGGTTGATAACGGATACGTTACTTGCTCTTCAACTACTTCAGGTGCTTGCCCCGGAAAGCTGGTTTTAACAATGACCTGCACATCCGAAAGATCAGGAATAGCATCAAGCGGTGTTTGCTTTACCGAGTAAACGCCCAATATCGCTAGCATGGCAGCCAATAACAGCACCAATACCTTGTACTTTAAACTGGTTTGAATAATCCACTGCAACATAACCGCCTCCTAGTGTTGATGCGACTGCATTGCTTTAGCTGGTTTGCCATCTTGACTCATTTTCAAAATAGCTGAGCGAATGTTCGATTCGCTATCTATTAAGAATTGGCCAGAAGTTACAACTTTCTCACCTTGCGCTAGCCCTTGCATAATTTCAGCGCGGCCTTGGGTGATCATGCCCACCATCACTTCGCGAGAGACAAAGGTGCCATCGTGTTGCTCTACAACTACTCGATTCTGCTTGCCAGTGCGAATTAGCGCTTCAACCGGAATATTAAGCACATCTTCTTTCGGGCCACCGTAAATACGTACATTTGCCAGCATATCTGGCTTAAATGAACCGCTTTCATTATTTAAAGACAGCCTAACCTTTAATGTACGGGTTTTAGGATCAAGCGCTGGATAGATATATTCAATCTTACCTTCAATGGCATAAACACCAATCGCAGGTAAGTCAAACTCAACCCACTTACCATTTTCTACCCAATCAATTTGATGCTCAAATACATCGGCTAACACCCACACCTGTGAAAGATCCGCCAAGGTCATCAGCTTCACGGCTGGCTGCACATACATACCTTCACGAATGCCCAGCTCAGACACTATCGCATCATGTGGTGCGTAGTAAGGCACGCGAAACAATGACTCTTTAGCTTTCTCAACTTGGTCGATTAGTTTTTCAGACATACCTAATAAACGTAAACGTGTGCGACCACGTTCTTTTAGGCCTTTATTCGTTGGGTTTGTTTTAAGCAGGGATAAATAATCGTCTTGCGCAACGATCAGTTCAGGCGCATAAATTTCATAAAGTAACTCACCTTTTTTTACGCGTGCACCTAAAGTTTTTACTTGTAGGTTTTCAACCCAGCCCGTTGCTCTTGGGTGAATATGGGTTAGGCCATTTTCGTCATACTCAACCTTGCCGAAGGTCTCAATAAAACGCCACAATGTAGTTCGCTCAACGGGTGCTTTAGTTAACGCCATGCTCTGCTGAGTATGCCCTGATACTGAAATCGCCACTTCTTCACTAATTTCAGGTGCTGACAGTTCCACTAAGTCCATACCACAAATAGGGCATTTGCCTGGGTGGTCTTTAACGATATGGCTGTGCATTGGACAGACGAATTTGGTGTTTTTGGCAGGTGGTTGTGTCAATTCATTTACCAGATTAGGCGATGACACGTTTGCAAAACTCAGGCTTGCAAAAAGCGTTAAGCAAATAATTAATAAATTTTTCATAGATTTAGTTCTCAATTCAAATAAATAAGGTGTATTTGACGTTGGCAAATACGGCTTAAAATATTGAATTAAGCTATTGGCGGTATAATGCTAACTTGCAGTGGTGTTGGGTAGTTTGAAAGCCCAATGGTGAGATACGCGAGCTCTTTTGCTATTGGCTCTGAGAAGGCGAATGCCGAAAAGACACAACATGAGGTATGGCATTTTGCACTGCAATCATTACAGGTTTCGCAATCATGCTTGGCCATTTCTTGCTGCATTTGACTGTCATCACAACAACTGTGATTTGAACTTTCCATGCTTTTTTCTACTTGATGCATTTCAGCGCACGACATTTCTTCCCCTTGCATACTGTTTGCCGCAAGTGGATTTAGAAAAATACTGAAAATAAGCATTAAATATAAAATTCGCATAACGCAAAAAGTATACGTGATTGTATAAAACTTAGCTAGACCCTAGGCGATCACCTGTTGTTACTGCAACTTCGTTTTATACAGCAAATAAGCAAGTCCTAGATACTAAAGATCAATATCAAAACAGTACACTCAAAATTAAAATACCGCTTTTAACATATTAATAACCATATAGATCAGCATATTTAACTAACATAGCCATCTAGATGTTATAAAATATACATACACACATTTTCATCTTTGCAATTAAATTAAACGACTAATGGTAAAAAACCAAAAACATGCAATTCTGTACGCGTTATCAGCGGTCTTTTTATGGTCGACGGTAGCTACTGCATTCAAACTCGCGTTGATGCAACTTACACCACTTCAGTTGGTGTTTTATGCCTCTGCATTTAGCTGGTTGTTTTTAGCTATATTTTTGCTTGTGAACGGTGACTACAAACACGTCAAAACGGCGTTTTTAACTAAACCTTTACTGTATTTAAAATTAGGCATACTTAATCCATTTTTGTATTACCTCATTCTGTTTAAAGCCTATGATTTACTACCAGCACAACAAGCGCAGGCACTCAATTACACGTGGGCGATTGCACTAAGTTTGCTTGCAGTACCAATGCTCGGTCAACGCCTACGAAAAGTTGATATTACCGCATTGCTTTTTGCCTATTTAGGTGTGCTGATTATTAGTACAAAAGGGCAATTTACTGAGCTTAATTTTGAAAGCCCGCTGGGTGTTGGGCTTGCTTTATTATCAACACTACTTTGGGCACTGTATTGGATTTTTAGTACCAAAAACACTGATAAACCAGTAATTAGTTTATTTATTTGTTTTTCTATCGGCTTACCATTTATTGCCTTAGTACTGACTTGGCAAAACGCTTGGCAAATTCCTACAGGCAAAGCTTGGCTAGCAGCGGCTTATGTTGGGTTATTTGAAATGGGTATTACATTTGTGCTGTGGTTAATGGCAATGAAAAAAGCTGAAAACACAGCAAGTGTTAGTAACTTAATTTTTATTTCGCCGTTTTTATCACTTATCTTTATCTACACCTTGCTGGGAGAAGCAATTCATTCCACCACGATTATAGGTTTGGGTTTTATAGTGTGTGGTTTGGCAATACAAAAGTTAGTAAAAGCTAAACGCTAGCAGCGTTAAACCACCAAAATTGCGCTACAGTTAGCGTTATCTATATTACTTGATTGATTTAAAACAGGGCTTTCATGCCTATTGTTGATATACTATAAAACCCTAAAAGTTTTAACTTGCTAACAAGGCAATGGAACGTTTTTCATTAATGTATGTACGATTTGTCTGAAATAAAACATTTTTACAGCTCTTTTCTTGGCCGTCTCTTTATCATTATTGTTGCGCTAATTTTTGTTTTAGCAACAACGCTTGTCGCTATGCATTATCAAAATCATTTGGTCAAAGTCGATGAGAAAATAAGGGCACACTCAGAATTCATTATGGATTCTTCAGTTACTCAGCTAGAACAACATTTAGTCGTGTTTACGATGGCTGAAAGATTGCTATCAGAGCTAAAGCAACCATACAGTCAGCAAGCGTTGGCACAAATAAGCCAAGAAACGTTTGCCAACTTTCCCCGCTATTTGAATTTAAGTTACTTCCAACTTACTAATAATCAGCAGCTAACGGCGTTACATACAACCCGAAAAACCTCTGCTAAGCCTGCAAAAAATTTATCTGAGCTTGGCATTAAGCAGGTTATTCAAAGTAATAAATTGCTGTTTAGTATTCCGTATTACGAAGCGAACGATGGCTCACTTCGCATGGCGATTAGCTATTTATCGCAGTTAAGCAATGCTCAACCTCCGCTTTTAATGGTTGCTGAGATAAATTTAAACTCACAATATAACCCATGGCGTTACAATATTTTAGATAAAGGCATGGAGATATTGGTTACACAAAAACCACGCATTAAAGATCAGTATTGGAGCCTTTACCACACAGCACCAAAGTCACTGCATGGTGATCTTGGTAAAGCCTACAACCAACCTATGCCGCCTGCATTTGTTGCCTACGTAAATAAAAGCGCTCAAAAAGCCACTGGCCGACCAGTCGATAAGTACTTACAAAGTGATGGTGTGTCTATTTACACCAACCGCACCCAAGGTATTGCCAATGTAAGAGTGGGCATTTCCTACAATAAGCATTTTAATACTTTTATTGCGGTTAGAGTGCCGTTAAAAACTATCTACAACGAAGTAAGCAATTTTGCCAGTTGGATTGGCGCGTTTGGTTTGCTTACTATTGTTGCCACTTTTTTTATTACGCGACACTTATTCCGACTTGATCTTGGCTACAAAAACAAACTGTATCAACAAGCCAACTTCGACAAACTCACCAAACTGGCGAACCGCTATTTCTTTGATAACACATTAGTTAATGAACAAATTCATAATCAAGGTCGCTACACCCTTTTGTGCATCGATCTAGACAACTTTAAACATATTAATGATCGATTTGGTCGCCACACTGGCGACAAAACCTTGCAACTGATTGCCGAACGCATATCGCAATCTTGCCCATCAAACGCTTTGCCTGTGCGCACTGGTGGTGATGAGTTTTTTGTTATTTTACAAACAGTTGATCGCACTATAAGTAGCTCGTTAGCACGCAATATTTTAAACGCTATTGAGCAAACAATGATGCTCGATAATTTACAGCTTTCAATAACCGCAAGTATCGGCATTTACCATGCTGATGAACATATTGATCCACAAACTGCTGAAATTTATGCTGAAATAGCCATGTTCGAAGCTAAAAAACTAAAAAATCGTTACTGTTTTTTTGATAAAGGCTTGGCGGAGCAATTACATCAACGCGTAGATATTGAAACTGAACTAAAACATGCAATTGAAAATAAAGAGCTTTATTTAACCTATCAGCCGCAAATTTGCTCTGCTCACGGCTCAGTTAAAGGTGTTGAAGTTCTGTTGCGCTGGCACAATAGAAAGCTCGGCTTAATTGCACCAGATAAATTTATTCCAATCGCAGAAGAAACAGGGCTGATTGCCGATATCGGGGAGTTTGTTATTCAACAAGCGCTTTACGATTATGCGCAAAATTTGAAATACACTGAAATCAGTTTATCAATAAATGTATCGGCGTATCAGCTAATGTACACACCGCTATTTGATATTCTTAAGCATCATGTCGAGCATTACCAAATCTCGCCAAATCGCGTGATTTTAGAAGTAACTGAATCTATTTTTATTGAAGATAAAGGCGCGGTGCAGGGCTTGTTTGAAAAACTAATGAGCTATGGTTTTTTAATTTCACTCGATGATTTTGGTACGGGTTATTCATCACTTTCTCAAATGCGAGACTATCCAATTCACGAGTTAAAAATCGATCGCAGCTTTATCACCCATATCCATGAAAAAGATCAAGATGCGGCACTATTGCATCAGATTGTTTCTATTGCCAAATGCCACGATATTGTCACCGTAGCAGAAGGCATTGAAGTTACAGCTCAACATGAAATAGTGCGCACCTTAGGCATAGATATAGAACAAGGCTATTTGTATGCCAAACCGTTAGAAATCGATGCGCTAAAAGCGTATTTAGCTGCTAACACGCTAACCCAACAGGCCTGCTGTTAACGACGCTTTTTCGGCACCCAAGCCCAACGCATTTCGCAATGTATTGGGCTATCACTACTTTCATCAGACAGTACTACAGGCACAATTAAGTCTCCTTTCTCATCACTGTGGATTGCTGTGATCACTTGAGTTGATAGCTGCGCAGTTGCCGTTATATCACCTTGCATGCGCTTATTGTATTCTAGCGTCATTGATTTCAGTAACGGTAAGTGGCTATCAGGCACATTCATACCAAACACTATACCCGACGCTGATTCAGCAGCTAATGCTGCACCAACCGCATGAATACCACCAATATGGTTTTGTACTCGCTTTTTGTTTGCAAGTTTAACCACTACTTTGTCATTACTAATCGATAAAACTCGTAGTTTTGCAGTGCCCGCAAATTTAACCTGACTGGTAAATAACTTAGTCAGTAAAAATTCATGGGTCGACTTTGGCAGTTTATAGATTTTATTAACAAGCTTGCTTAATTTATTTGCCATATTATTTTTCAACTTAACTGGTTTGACCACCTAGATTACCGCAAGCAAACTCAAACAGCAAAATATCAAATAGCTAAATACTATTTCAACGATAATTCAATAAGTTGCATAGCGTGCTTTTAACTTTTTGACGTAAGCATTATGACCCTAGAAACACTACTTGAACAACTAAAGACTTCTCCTGAAAGTGTTACTTTTCAACAGGTAATGGCTGTGATTGAGGAAACGTACAACTATACAGCGCAGCACTTTACCAATGGCGAGCTGATAAATAACGCTGGTGAAAATACGGGTAGCTGCAAAATTTTCAGCTTTGCAAAGCTTAACAACTTAAATGAAGAGCAAACGCTAAATTGCTTTGGCGATTACTACCGAGTTGATGTGTTACAACACCCAAATGGTGACGATCACCAAAATATTCGCAACTTTATAAAAACAGGTTGGGCGGGTGTGAACTTCACTAAAAGTGCGCTTGAAGTAAAATAACGGTATAAAAAAACCAGCAAAATGCTGGTTTTTTATTAACTAATCTTAGTGATTAGAAAGGAATATCATCATCAAAATCAATTGGGGGTTCCATTGGGTTTGATGCGCCGCCTTGTGGTGCATTTTGCTTAGGAGCAAAGCCGCCTGACTGCTGCTGTGACGCAAAACCACCAGATTGTTGCTGACCACCTTGCTGTGCTGCAAAACCGCCAGACTGTTGTGCTGTCGCTGATTGCTGCTGTGCCGGTTGCTGGTTAAAGCCACTTTGTTGCTGTTGACCACCTTGGTTAAAACCTTGTGATTGTTGTGGTGCAAAACCTGATTGCTGTTGATTCTGCTGTTGGAAACCACCACCAGAATTGCTACCCGCGTTATCACCGCGGCCACCTAGCATTTGCATTTGACCGGTAAAGCCATCAACCACAATTTCAGTTGTATACTTTTCTTGGCCTTGCTGATCTTGCCACTTACGCGTTTGTAATTTACCTTCAACGTAAATTTGTGAGCCTTTACGGCAATATTCACCAACAACTTCAGCTAACTTGCCAAAAAACACCACACGGTGCCATTCGGTTTTATCGACTAACTGACCCGTGTTTTTATCTTTATAACTGTCAGACGTTGCAAGTGTGATATTGGCAACTGCGTTACCGTTTGGCATATATCTCACTTCTGGATCCTGGCCTAAATTACCAACTAGGATCACTTTGTTAATACCACGAGCCATGGTCTGTCTCCTTTAATTAAACTATACCTGCAACCGCTTTCGCTTGTTGCAAATCGAATTCTGATTCTTTTACTTTTAAGTATGTACGATTTTCTTCAAGTACTACTGTTGTTTCTAATACACCCGGTAAATCAGCAAGGTCATTTGCTAACTTTTCGGCTGCTTTTTCAGGGGCAAAATCCTCTTTCTCCCCTTGTAATTCAGTGAGTAAGCTTATCAGCTTACTTTTTGGTGGTACTTCCATCCCCCACGCTATAGCAAACCATATTACCCCAACCAAGGTTGCTGCGGCAAATACTGTCTGAGCATCGCTCACTTGCGCAAAATACCCGCCAATAATACCGCCTAAAAAGGCGCCTAAAAACTGGGTAGAACTAAATGCGCCCATTGCAGATCCCTTTTGGCCTGCAGGAGAAATGCGCGCAACCAATGCCGGCATTGTGGCTTCTAAAAAGTTAAACGCTATAAAATAAATAAGCATGCACACGCCAATAATAAGTGCGCTTGAACCAAACAAACTTAAGCTCATTAAACTTGCAACAATCAGTGCGATTGACACTAAAAAGGCCATTTTTTCTTTTTGCTTTTTAATCGCAATAATCATCATTGGCACCATAAATACAAACGCCAATAATAAAACCGGAATATAAAGCTTCCAATGCATTTCTGCGGCTAAACCATCTTTAATAAGTTCAGCCGGCAGCGCAACAAACACCGCCGTTAAAGTTAAGTGAAGTAACATCACACCTAAATTTAAACGCATTAATTGTGGGTGTTTCACTAGGTTTTTAATATCGTTCAAAGAGGCAGATGTATCACCTTTGGGTGCACGGTTTACCGCGGTTGGCACCACAGTTAATACTATAAAAATACCCAACACAGCCAAACATGCCGTCAGCCAAAATATGCCACTCACGCCAAACGATGCCGCAATCATTGGGCCTAGCAACATGGCAGCAGCAAAGCTAAGGCCAATACACATACCAATAACAGCCATTACTTTAGGACGCTGCTCATCACGGCTTAAATCGGCCGCTAGCGCCAATACAGCAGCGGCAATTGCGCCCATTCCCTGTAATGCACGCCCTAGGGTTACGGTGTAAATTGATTCGGCCATAGCCGCTATTATCGAGCCAATCGCAAACATAATTAAGCCGGCTACAATCACCCGTTTACGGCCAAATTTATCTGATAACCAGCCCATAGGAATTTGTAAAAGCGCTTGTGTTAAGCCATATGCGCCTATCGCAATACCAATCCATAAAGGCGAAAACCCTTCTAATTCAGTACCGTAGATTGCAAGCACAGGCATAAGCATAAATAAGCCAAGCATGCGAAATGCAAATACGCATGCAAGCGACACCGCTGTGCGTTTTTCAAGAGCATTTAATGAAGAAGCTGACATTAACGAATTAGCAAATAATGATTAGAAAATTAAGGCGGCAAGTTTACCATAAACCTTATTGGTTATTCTAACCCGTATTTGGTTAAAAGTGTTTATCGCTGCAGCTACTCAACTAATTCCGCTACTAAAGGTGATCCAAGCAGGTAATTTCTGCTTAAATAAACTATTACCCATTAAAATTTGCGCCTACCAAGCTCTATTAAATACGCAATTTAGCCTTATAACATGATGAGCCATTTGGGGCATCGGTATAAGTTAGGGCTGTATATTTATACAATATAATGCAATACTAGGCGCAATATTGCTGTTCGCTAATGCTATAGGATAACAATGGAACATATCGAGGTTCGCGGCGCCCGCACGCACAACTTAAAAAATATCAACTTAACCATTCCACGCGATAAACTGATTGTTATCACAGGTTTATCTGGTTCAGGAAAGTCATCGCTGGCATTTGATACATTATATGCCGAAGGTCAGCGCCGTTATGTTGAGTCACTTTCTGCGTATGCGCGTCAATTTTTATCCTTAATGGAAAAACCAGATGTAGACCATATTGAAGGTTTATCGCCAGCTATTTCGATAGAACAGAAATCAACATCTCATAACCCACGTTCTACCGTAGGCACTATCACCGAAATTTATGATTACTTAAGGTTGCTTTTCGCCCGTGTCGGTGAACCACGATGCCCAACTCATGATTTACCGCTTACCGCACAAACCATTAGTCAAATGGTCGATCAGGTACTTGAGCTGCCAGAAGGCACAAAAGTAATGTTGCTTGCCCCTGTAGTGAAAGAGCGTAAGGGTGAACATATTAAGTTACTTGAGAACTTAGCAGCACAAGGTTTTATTCGCGCGCGAATTGATGGCGAAGTATGCGATCTATCAGATCCGCCAACGCTAGAACTCCATAAAAAACACACTATTGAAGTGGTTGTAGACCGTATCAAGGTAAAAGATGGCCTACAACTTCGTTTAGCTGAATCGTTCGAACAAGCATTAGAGCTTTCAAATGGCGTGGCACAAATCGCCTACATGGATGAGCCAGAAAAAGACGAAATTGTTTTCTCAGCGAACTTTGCCTGTCCGAGTTGTGGTTATGCCATGACTGAACTTGAACCGCGTTTATTCTCGTTTAATAACCCTGCGGGTGCCTGCCAAAGCTGTGATGGTTTAGGGGTACGTCAATATTTTGATCCAAGCCGTGTGGTACAAAACCCAGAGCTTAGCCTTGCTGGCGGTGCTATTCGCGGTTGGGATAAACGCAGTTTTTATTATTTCCAAATGCTGCAAGCCGTTGCAAATCATTACGACTTTGACGTTGAAACACCATTTGAACAACTGCCAGCCGATGCGCAAAAAGTGGTACTGAACGGTTCGGGCCGTACTAAAATTGAATTTCAATATCGTAACGACCGCGGCGATGTCGTGGTGCGAAATCACGTATTTGAAGGTGTGCTTAACAACATGGCGCGCCGCTACAAAGAAACTGAATCTAATTCAGTACGTGAAGAGCTGGCCAAATACCAAACGAATCAAGACTGCCCTAGCTGTCATGGTTCACGTTTACGAGAAGAAGCACGTAATGTGTTTATTGGCACTACTAATTTACCTCACGTAACACGCATGAGTATCGGTGAAGCACAGCATTTTTTCAGCGAGCTAAGCTTTAGCGGACAAAAAGCAAAAATCGCCGAGAAAATCTTAAAAGAGATTAGTGATCGCTTATCGTTTTTGGTAAATGTTGGCCTTAATTACTTATCACTTGAGCGCAGCGCCGATACGTTATCGGGTGGTGAAGCGCAGCGTATTCGCCTTGCCAGTCAAATTGGTGCTGGCCTTGTTGGTGTTATGTACGTTTTAGATGAACCCTCAATTGGTTTGCACCAAAGAGATAATGACAGATTACTCGCCACATTAACGCACTTACGTGATTTAGGTAACACAGTAATTGTGGTTGAGCACGATGAAGATGCAATACGTGCTGCGGATCATATTATTGATATTGGCCCAGGCGCTGGGGTGCACGGTGGGCAAGTTATTGCCGAAGGTACCCGTGACGACATTGTAAACTGTAAGGACTCAATTACTGGACAGTATTTAGCGGGCACTAAAGCAATTGAAATACCTGCGACTCGCCACCAGCCGCAAGATAAATGGCTGGAGTTAAAAGGCGCAACAGGTAATAACTTAAAAAGTGTCGACCTCTCAATTCCATTTGGTTTAATGACCTGTATTACGGGCGTTTCTGGCTCTGGTAAATCGACCTTAATCAACGACACCCTATTCAAAGTGGCTCATACTGAACTCAATGGCGCTACAACTGCCGAAGCTGCACCCTATAAATCCATTACCGGTATGGATTTATTCGACAAAGTCATCGATATTGACCAAAGCCCTATCGGACGTACTCCACGTTCGAACCCTGCTACCTATACAGGTATTTTCACTGCTATTCGTGAGTTATTTTCAGGCACGCAAGAAGCCCGTTCACGTGGTTACAAGCCTGGACGTTTTAGCTTTAACGTAAAAGGCGGTCGCTGTGAGGCGTGTCAGGGTGACGGTGTAATTAAAGTAGAAATGCACTTTTTACCTGATGTATATGTACCTTGTGATGTGTGCCACGGCAAACGTTACAACCGTGAAACCTTAGAAGTACTATACAAAGGCAAAAATATTCATCAAGTCCTTGATATGACTGTGGAAGATGCGCGCGAATTTTTTGACAAAATTCCAGCTATTGCACGCAAATTACAAACCTTGATGGATGTTGGCTTAAGTTATATTCGTCTAGGCCAAGCGGCAACAACGCTTTCTGGCGGTGAGGCGCAACGTGTTAAATTGGCCCGCGAACTATCTAAACGCGATACAGGTAAAACGTTATACATTCTGGATGAACCGACAACAGGTTTGCACTTTGCTGATATTCAGCAATTACTAGTTGTGTTGCATCGCTTACGAGATCACGGCAATACCATTGTGGTTATCGAGCACAATCTCGATGTGATTAAAACTGCCGACTGGATTGTTGATTTAGGCCCTGAAGGTGGTTCTGGCGGTGGTGAGATTTTAGTTTCCGGTACGCCTGAAGAAGTTGCACAACATCCTGTATCTCATACTGGTCGTTACCTTAAAGGAATGTTATAAATAACTAAAAAGCATTCGTGACAACACAATGGAACTGATTGGTCAAAACCTGCCAAAGCTTAAACAAATACAGTTAAAGATCGCCAACTTATGGCAATCTTTAGCTACTGCAGAAAAACTTTATAGTGGCGCGCTTTTGCTTCTTGCATTACCGTTTGGCGGTCTGCAAGTTGCAGCGTTTTTCACATTAATAGGCTTAACCTTAGAGTTTTGGCCTCGTTTTGCAAGAGCATGGGACAGTTTAGCGGGCAAAGCCTTTATACTTCTGTTTTATGCTACAATCACTAATTTTGCGCTAGCTTTAAGTGCAGCTGTCGTTAATGAAGTAACCGGTGTTTCAGCAAACTATTTCAACTATACACACAATTTTGCCCTGCTATTAATTTTACCTGTTTGGGTGATTGGTATTAGTTTGGCTGCACTTTTGTTATTTCAAATAGTGATGCCTTTTTACTTGTTCTTGTTGCTTGTTTTAAAGCCTTTTGGCATTAAATTAGTGCGTCTATTTTCAAAAAGCGAACACCCTTTATTCACTAATAGCATCCGTTTTGTCGCAAGTTTCGCCGTTATCTTTCAGCTAATGGCATTATTAGATGGCGAACAGCAATTAAATAAAGCGCTCGCGGCTGTAGACTCGGAACAACCGGCTCTATTACCAACTGAACAAGAAAAACCTATCGAGCAACAACAAGACAACGCCAAAGATGACGCCTCTAAGATGGTTAATATTAACTTCACCGGGCACAGCAGTATTGTTAAAAGCTTAATTGCACAATTCGCATACAAGTTTGAAGCTGATATTTATTCTCGCTGTGGGCATCCGGAGGGAACACGTAGCATTGAGTTAAACGACTATGAGGTCTTACATATCAACAAAGCTGACGATACACTTTACGGCTACCAATTTACGGTTAAACAATGTGTTTCCCCCGCATTTCCAATGGAAACAAATTGATTTATTTTAAGTGTTGCGTTAAATCGTGTCGCTCTTGGTCGCAAAGTGGCACTGATTGTTTTTTATCGAAGTCATAGCGCACCATTGTGGCGTGACCTACTGCACAAAGTTCATTGTGCTGATACACTTCTTGGCAAATTACAAACGACGCATTGCCAATACGGCTAATGCTGGAGTTTATGGTAATTTCTTGACCATAAAATAGCTCACCTTTAAATTCCACTTCAATTTTGGCAACAATAAGCTTCCAATTATTGCAATCTAAGTCTGGTGTAAAGAAACGAAAAAAAGGGGTACGCGCCGCTTCAAACCAAACCGGTAGCGCTGTATTATTGATATGTCCTAACGCATCTGTTTCGCTAAAACGCGGCATAAGTGTTTCACTAAACATAGTAAATGAGCTTTATAAACTAAATATGTGCTCACTATAGTTATGTTTATTAATAATTAAAATAATAAGGTCAATAATGCAGGATTTTATTCGAGTATACGACAATGTACTTAGCAAGGAGTTTTGTGACAACTTTCTCACTAAGTTTGATAACAGCCCGTTTTTAACACAAGGCAAAACCAGTGGCGGCGTTGACCTTAGTAAAAAAAATAGCCAGGACTTGTATTTGAACCAACACATCGAATATCAAACTGAGCTACAGCATATTCTGCAAAACACCACCGAAAAAGTATTTGAGTATTTTGAAGAACATTTCTTTGCACTTATTGGCGTATTTGGTTTAAAAGTATATCACCCAAAAACCAAACAGCCGGTTGACTTAACGGTAGAAAACTTTGAAGAAGTGGGTCGCCCTCAGTTACCCATTTTAGTACAGCAAATTTTTCGCTTAGGTCAAATTCAAGCGCAAAAATACACTGCAGGCCAAGGTGGTTACCCCTACTGGCACAGTGAGGTTTATCCGCAAAAAGGCCATAACGATAGCTTGCACCGTATTTTACTGTTTATGTTTTATTTAAATGATGTGGAAGAAGGTGGTGAAACTGAATTCTATTATCAAAATAAAATGATTAAACCAAAGCAAGGCTCTATGGTAATTGCACCTGCGTATTTCACTCACACCCACAGAGGGTGTATTCCAGTTTCCAATGATAAGTACATTGTCACATCATGGGTGCTGTTCAATACCGCAGAACAAATTTATGGTGCCTAAATAAGCTAGGCACCATAAGGTTAGTTTGTTAAATGAACTCGCAAGCTAACCTTTGCTTCTAAACCACCTTCAGCACGATTGCGCAATGTTACTTTTCCTTGATGCATATCGACAATGCGCTTAATAATTGCAAGCCCTAAGCCACTGCCCTCACTACCGCGCGCCTGATCGCCTTGGGTAAACGGCTGAAACACTCGCTCTAACTCGTGCTCAGGAATACCTGGGCCTTTGTCTTGCACAAGGATCTCAACATACTCTTTATTCGCAGAGTACTGAGTCACAACGGTGACATCCTCTTCGCTATAGCGCAGCGCATTTTCAATCATATTGGTAATTACGCGCTTCATGGCAACATGGCTGATTGGAATATTTGGCAACGCTTCGTTAGCACTAAAGCTAATTTCTCGGCCCTGCTTTTGTTCCGATGCAACCACTTCCGAAACAAGCGTATTTATATCATCTGGCGCTAAATCACTTAACTTATGATTGCGTAAATACTCAATAAACTGATCAATAATCGCATTCATATCTTCGATATCGGTAATGATGCCTTCACGTAAGTAATCCTCATGTTCCGACATCATTTCTGTTGCAAGACGAATACGTGTTAATGGCGTGCGTAAATCATGGGAAACACCGGCCATTAACAGTCTACGATCTTCTTCTACCGCAGCAAGGCCACGTGACATTTGGTTAAAAGCACGCGTTACTTCAATCATTTCAATTGAACCTAGCTCGGGAAGTTGGCTCGAATAATCGCCCACTTCTACCTTGTTAGCTGCTTTTTGCATTGCTTTTAGGGGGCGGTTTAAGTGACTTGCAAATAACCAACCGCCTAACACGCTTAACACACCGATAAAGGCAAGATAGAAAGTCAGTACTTTTACATTCGCCTCTTGAAAACCGACTAACGGTATTTTAACCCAGTAGCCTGGAGCTTGTGGTGGCTCAACCCAATACACAAGGATATCGGTCTGGCTAATGCGTACACGCGCCTCACCCTGCAAATATTCAGACATCACACGAGACAAATAAGGATATTCGCTGGCCTGTTCTAAGCCGTGTCGCATCGCTTCACGTTCGCTCATCATCTCAACGCCAGTCGCCAAATAAAATTGCTCCGCAACTTCATCCGACATTTCCACGCCATCTTGATGGCCAATAAATACCGTGCGAACTTGTTTCGCCAGCATTAAATTAACTTGCTCGATAGAAGGTTTTACAACGTAAAGCGTAACCGAAATATAAGATACGATTTGATTGATAAGCAGCAGTGCACCAACCAAAAAAACGGTTTGACCAAATGCACTGCGCGGAAAAATACGCATAATGTTAGCTTAGCTGTGGTTATTCTTTGCCATCTGGCACAAATACGTAGCCTAAGCCCCATACGGTTTGAATGTAACGCGGATTAGCAGCGTCCTCTTCAATCATGCGGCGTAATCGAGATACTTGCACATCGATACTGCGCTCTAATGCACTGTAATCACGACCGCGTGCTAAGTTCATTAATTTATCACGACTTAGCGGTTCGCGAGGATGTGAAACTAAGGCTTTCAATACTGCAAACTCACCACTGGTAAGCGACACTGTTTCATCGCCTTTGCTCATTTCGCGTGTTGCTAAGTTTAATGAAAACTGGCCAAAGCGTATTTCGTTTTCTTCTGCCGAAGGCGCGCCTGGTACATCACTGGCACGACGACGTAAAATAGCTTTAATACGTGCAAGTAGTTCACGCGGGTTAAACGGCTTAGGAATATAGTCATCTGCACCAAGTTCTAAACCAATAATACGATCAACTTCATCGCCTTTTGCCGTAAGCATAACAATTGGAATGTCATTTTCTTTTTGACGTAAACGACGGCAAATCGATAAACCATCTTCGCCCGGTAGCATCAGGTCTAATACCATTAAATGAAAATTTTCTCGTTCAATTAAGCGGTCCATTTGCTCCGAGTTTGCCGCAGAACGCACAATAAAGCCCTGTTCTACTAAATAGCGCTCAAGTAAGCTGCGTAAACGCATGTCATCATCGACTACTAGTATTTTTGTTGTTTCTTGTCCCATGATTTCATTCTTCTGTTATTTTTTCTTTGGCAATATAGCCTACTATAAATACTTTTTTGACAATTAGGTAAAGGAAGAGTGTTACTAGGTATTACAAACTCTTACTATGATGCATCATAAGTAATGGCATTAATAAAAAATAATGCTTCGCCCTCTGCATTTTTAAATTCAAACTCATCATCAACTTGTTTACCTAACATAGCACGAGCAAAGGGTGAGTCGATGCTAATTTTACCATTTTTCACATCAAACTCGTCTGGCCCAACAACCTGATAGTTAAAGATATTACCTTCTTCATCTTCCACTTCAACACGGGCACCAAAAAACACTTTTCCTGCTTGTTCAGGCTTGGGATAAACAATATTCACTTGTTCTAGGCGTTTAGTTAAAAAGCGCACTCGACGATCAATTTCACGTAATCGCTTTTTACCATAAATGTATTCAGCGTTCTCCGAGCGGTCACCAAGTGCCGCAGCTTCCGATACGGCTTGCGTTACTCTTGGGCGCTCTTCTTTCCATAAGTAACGTAATTCCCTTTCTAGTTCATCATAGCCGCTACGTGTAATATAATTGGAACGCTTAGGAAATACCTGCTTAGGTGGTTTTCTCATAGTTAAATAACTAGGTGTGGTAATTTATTTATTGCTTATGATTGAAAAATTTAAGTTTAGATACAAGATCTATAGGCAATATATATAAAACAAATTTTCTGGTGTGGTCTCTCAAAATTACAAACCACCCACTTTTTACCGATTTAAAGGTTTTTAATGAACGCTATTGCTAATCAATTAGCTCACGAGCTAAACGCCTCAGTGCAACAAGTGACTGCTGCAACACAATTATTAGACGATGGAGCAACCGTTCCATTTATTGCTCGATATAGAAAGGAAGTTACCGGTGGTTTAGACGATGGCCAACTGCGTTTACTTGAACAACGCCTTGGTTATCTTCGTGAGTTAGAAGAACGTCGCTCATTTATTCTTAAGACCATTGAAGGACAAGATAAGCTAAGTGCTGAGTTAAAAGCCGACATCGATAAGGCAACCAGTAAAACCGAACTGGAAGATCTTTACTTACCTTATAAACCAAAACGCCGTACTAAAGGGCAAATTGCCATTGAGGCAGGTCTTGAGCCGCTGGCAAATCAATTATTAGATAACCCAGTACTTGACCCAGAAGTAACAGCAACTGACTTTATTAACCCTGAAAAAGGCATTGAAGACAGTAAAGCAGCACTTGATGGTGCTAAATTTATCTTAATGGAGCGTTTTGCGGAAGATGCAAAATTGCTTGCTAAGTTAAGAAACATGCAACAAAAACATGCGTTTATTGAAAGCAAAGTGATTGCCGGAAAAGAAAAAGACGGTGCCAAATATCAAGATTACTTTGAACACAGTGAAGCCTTAAGCCGCGTACCGTCACACCGAGCATTAGCAATGCTGCGAGCGCGTAATGAAGGCATTATCAGCCTAACAATTAATCCTGATCCAAGCTTAGAAGATGGCAACGCTGAGTGCGTTCGTATTATCGCCGATCATTATAAGTTAGACGTACTAGCGAGCCCATGGCTTAAGCAAGTGGCGCAATGGACCTGGAAAATTAAATTAGCACTTCACTCAGAAAACGAGTTTTTAGGTAAGATTAGGGAAGTTGCTGAGCAAGGTGCAATTGATGTCTTTGCTAAGAACCTAAATGATTTATTAATGGCTGCTCCAGCAGGCGCAAAAACCACGTTAGGTCTTGATCCTGGTTTACGTACAGGCTGTAAAGTTGCGGTGGTAGATAAAACTGGCAAGCTGCTCGATAACGTAACGATCTACCCACATGCACCACAAAATCATTGGGATAAGTCGCTGCGTACACTAAGCCAATTATGCCGCCAACATAAAGTTGAGCTTATCGCCATCGGTAATGGCACAGCATCACGTGAAAGTGACAAATTAATTGCCGAACTGTTAAAACAAGAAGCCGACCTAAAAATGAGCAAAGTTATGGTCAGCGAAGCTGGCGCATCGGTTTACTCAGCATCTGAAGTCGCAGCGGAAGAATTTCCAAATCTAGACGTATCTATTCGTGGTGCAGTTTCTATTGCACGTCGTTTACAAGACCCTCTTGCTGAGCTTGTGAAAATTGAGCCGAAAGCAATTGGTGTAGGTCAGTACCAGCACGATGTATCACAAAGCCAATTAGGCCAAAGCCTAACAGCTGTTGTTGAAGACTGTGTAAACGCCGTTGGTGTAGATGTAAATATGGCATCAGCACAACTATTAACACGTGTTGCTGGCTTAAACAAAACCCTTGCGCAAAATATTGTTAGCTACCGCGACCAAAACGGTACGTTCAATTCACGTAAAGAGCTTAAAAAAGTTGAACGCCTTGGTCCTAAAGCATTTGAGCAATCTGCAGGTTTCTTACGCATTAACCAAGGCAAAGATCCATTAGATAGCTCTGCTGTTCACCCTGAAGCGTATGAGATTGTTAAAAGCATCGCTGCAAAGGCGGACGTTTCAGTGGCAGAACTCATTGGTAATTCAGGTTTGCTAAAATCACTTTCACCACAAGACTTTGTTACGGATAAGTTTGGCCTACCAACCATCAGCGATATTTTAGCTGAGCTTGATAAACCGGGTCGCGATCCTCGTCCTGAATTCAAAACAGCAAGCTTTAAAGAAGGTGTGGAAACAATCGCAGATCTCAAGCCAGGTATGGTTTTAGAAGGTGTTGTATCAAACGTTGCAAACTTTGGCGCCTTCGTAGATGTGGGTGTGCACCAAGACGGCTTAGTGCATATTTCATCATTAACAAACAAGTTTGTTTCAGACCCACGTGAAGTGGTAAAAGCAGGCGATATTGTAAAAGTAAAAGTGCTTGAAGTAGATGTCGAACGCAAACGTATCAGCTTTACGATGCGCCTAGACGAAGAAGTGCGTGAGAAAGCACCAGCGGCTAAGCCGAAAACGAATAAACCAGCGCAAGCTACAGCAAAAAAAGCAAAGCCTAAGCAAAATAATAATGCTGCTATGGGTAACGCATTTGCTGAAGCATTTGCAAAGCTAAAGAAATAACGTGATTTAAACTACGGGCTGTTGAGCTTTCAAGTACATTTGAGAACTGTTAGCGATACTTAACTATTTAACCGAATTGTTATAAACACACTCATAAAAAACCGCACAGTGTGCGGTTTTTTTATTTATGCATAGCTTGCTAAGTTAGGCCGTTCAAACGGCGACGTTGCAGCCTGATAGAATTTAGCGATGCGCTCTGCTCGTTGATTAACTTCAGAATCACGACGCTCACTAAAATCGTAGTTAGTTTGCTTAGCCTCGCCATCGTCAGCCTCTTTATCTGAGCTTTTTTCGCTTTTATCAAAAAACGTACTCAGCTCTGCATTCAAATCAGCTCGCGCTTCGCTCATTTTCTGATTTGCTTCAGCAGCAATCGCGCGGTCCGCTCCTGACGGTTCTTGCGGGGCTAATGCGGCAGCGCGTACTTGCTGCATTTTGTCTATGGTTGCCTGCGGGTCATTAGGTACTTCGCTTATATCAATCGGCACTTCACCCGCAACTGCATAATTGTTGCCATCGCTCCCACGCTCATATTCGTAACTTGGGCTACCAGCATACTGACCACCCACTGCCGCATGCGCTTGCTCGTGTGCTTTAACTTCGCGATCTCTTTGCTTAAGCTGAGAAAGTGCTTGTGCCTCGACTTGTTCAAGCTGTTTTTGCTTCTCTTGCTCTTGTTGCTTACTCTGCTGCTCTTGCTGGTCCTGATCTTGCTTTTTTTCACTTACTTTAGTGATGTCTTCGGATTTATTATCGAGTGCGTCTTGGTTTTCAATTTGGCTGCTGCCGGGTTGACGTGTTTTATCTTGATCAGCTGCGAGACGAGAATTTGCAGCGGCAGCTTCTGCTTGCTTTACAGGCGTAACTAATTCGCGCAACTGATTATCACGTCGCGCTGTTTCAGTATGTACATTAGCTGTGTTTAAGCTAATGTTAGGATAGGTTGTTACGATGTTCATTTGTTTTGCTGAGCTAAACTCTTACATCAATTAACGTGCCCAACACCTCGTCAGCCGTTTGAATTGAACGGGTATTTGCCTGCGCATTAAATTGTTCAACTCTAAGGTTAACTAGCTCGTTAGTTACATTAACTGGCGGGCTTTGCGCTTCACGCGTTTCTGGTGCTGGCTCGGCGCGTTCAACTTCTCGTTCCGTTTGCGCACGTGCAATATTTGCTGAAGACTCAGTAATACCATCAGAAGCACTTTGCAGGCCTTGTAAGCCAGCATTAAATGCAGACCCCAAGTTGTTTGAAACGTCCATAAACACTCCTTTATTCATAAAGAATAGTGATAGCTTTATTATCGCTCAAAATTCCATCAAAATAAAGTTAAAGCGGCAATAATTTGCCGCCCTGGAAATGTTTTAACTTTCTATATGAGATAACAATAAGTTAGTAAATTCTTGCGGGTGAGAAATAAAAGGTGCATGAGATGCTTTAGCTAGAATATCTGCCTTAAATTGAGGATTAAATTGCTGCATTTTTGCGACAGCTTTAACTGGCACAAGGGAGTCAAGGCGGCCAAAAATACCAGAGATAGGTAAAGGAAGTTGCGCAAAAAGATCTCTCAAATCTTCATTTTTTAAAATAGCTAAACCTCCTGATAACGCGATCTCTTGCCCCGCTGGGTATTCAGCAAGCAAGGCTTTTATTTGCTTGATGTCTTGCTTTGCATGCTCACTTCCCATTGCTTGAATTGCCAAAAATCGTTCTACAGTTTTTTGATGGTTGGTGCTCAATTGCGCCATAAAGGTATCTAACACCTTGTCGTCAATACCACGCCACTGCTCACTACTTGCAAAAAATGGAGTTGAAGCAACCAACACTATTTTCTTTACTTTATGTGGGAAAAGCGCAGCAATTTTTAACGCAATAAGACCTGATAAAGACCAAGCAACTAACACTGACTGGTCTGCAATATCTTTTGCTAGTTGCCTTGCAACACAATCTAAATTATATACAGCATCGCTAAATTGATTACCGCCAAAACCAGGTAAATTCAAAGTATGTATCGTATGGTCACTTTGCACCTCAAGTGCATCTTTTTGTAACTGCCAAATACCTTTATTCATGCCCCAACCATGCAGTAGAACTACATCAGCCATACTTTGCCCTCACTTTAAATTTTTGCCGCTATACTAACAGTTAGCGATATGGAAATCCTATATGAATTACTGCTCCCGACTTTTCAATTGGGCATTGCCGAATCTATGCGTGTGCTGCCGTCAACCTATTCGTGCTCCGGCAAAAATTTGCCGCGTATGTTTGTCTGATATTGAACGATTAAGTTTTAAAAGCTCAGCAAACCTACTTCACCACCCAGATATCAACAAACTAATACCCAACCCTACATTTGACTCACTCTTTGCAGCTTGTTGGTATCAACATCCGGCTTCAACTTGGCTAAAAGGCATTAAATTTAATAAACAACTGACATACAAAGCGGCATTACATCAGTTAATTAAAGCGCAAATGAAAGACGCGCAAGCAGAACAAAATTGGCAAATGCCCGATGTGTTAATGCCAGTACCATTGCATTGGCAGCGGCGCGTTGTTCGTGGTTTCAATCAAAGTGAAGAAATTTGGCAACGCACCGGTATTGCAGTTGATACCAAATCCATTGTCCGCACCAAACGCACTAAGCCGCAGAGCGAACTAAATAAACGCGATCGCAAAACCAATATTAAAGGTGCGTTTAGCTGTGAGCTCAAACACCAATACCAACATGTTGCAATTGTTGATGACATCATAACTACGGGATACACGGTTAATGAAATTGCAAGGTTATTAAAAAGCGCTGGGGTGAAACAGGTTTCTGTGTGGGTGTTTGCGATTAGCGATCCATCTAAACCTAGTTAAGTTCATCCAGTAAACAAAAAAGGCGTCCAAGACACCTTTTAAATAAAAACTATTAGTAACGTACGTTATTTAGCATCAATCGCATGACCAAAGAAAATAGCATTACTTAATAAACGGCTTGTGCCATACCAATAACTACGAAACACTGGGTTATCTGACATTGCAATCACTTTGCCCTTACCATAATTGTGTGCCATTAAAACGCCTGCACCGGCGATTTGCTGATTGTTAAGCTCATGACTAAAGCCCGCTAGTAGCGGTGTTTTAGTATAGGTTGCAACATTTACAAACGGCTTTTCACTTGGCTTTAAAACAAAGGTGCTGTTTTTAAACACCGGCAGAGTTTCACGCTCAAATGAGAAGCTTAGAGGGTGGCTTAAATCGATATTCGCATTAAAAATAGCGCCTGCGATTCGTTTATCGCCATGGTAACTATCTTTATCAGCGTAACTCAAATTATCGGTTGGAAAAGCTTTTGCCATGTCGTTGCTTGAAAGATATTCCGCTTTCAAAATACCTTTGTCCGCTAAGAATTTTGCGCCCGATTTATGACCCCAAATTACACCACCGTGTTGCACCCAATACTTTAGCTTTTCAACCATTTTTGCATTTACAGTCGAAAAACTGCCATTGGTTAAAATAACATGGGTGTACGATGCTAAATCAATGCGTTCCAAACGATCTAAATCAACCAAAGTTGCGGCAATATCTAAATAACGGTCAAGGTAATACCAAACTTCACCTACCTCATATTGGCTGGTACCTTTACCGCCTAATAGTAATACTTTTGGTGTTTTTAACGGCACGATATTGCGCGAGCCAATATCAACACCTTGCGCTGTTAATCCCGATGATATTTGATGTACTTTTACCGATGAATTACTAGCTAACTGCTGAACTTTGTTAAACCAATCAGCATCTTGTTGCAGACCCTTGGCGATAATAATTGCGCCAGCAGCAAAGCGTTGTTCACCATTTGCAGTAGATGCAGTAAATGGTTTCATTGCCGCTCGAGCAATAACACCATTTTGCTGTAACTGTGATAGCAGCTTAGGTGCTAGGTAATCGTTCCATTCAAAGGCAAATGCATAGCTTGAAGCTAGGTTCTGGTTTTCAGTTTGATTAGCTGGCTGCCATGAGTCTTGGTATTTAATACCGCGGGTTGAGGTTACAGCAGAAAATTCAAGGTTAAATGAATGCGCTAAGTTCCAACCTGAAACATCATAAAAGGTATTATCGTTAAAGCTTGTTTGCTCTAAAAACGCGCCTTTAATTAAGCGATATTGAGACTGATTTAGCGGAATATAAACACTGCTATTAGCAGAGAAACCTTGCTTGTTAACGCTAATGTCTTTACTAAGCGGATATGCCTTAATCTGATGCTGCTGCAATAGCGACAAAAATAACTCATAACGTGACTTGTCGTTACCAGCTGCAACTACATAGCCTTTTACTTTATCTTTTTTCGCAAGCTTTGCGGTATCTTGATAAAACTTCTGCTGGTAAGACAATAAGCCTTGCTTGCCCGATACAACCGCATCAAAAGTAGATAAAGAAGTCGTTAATTGATTTTTTACAGCATCATAAAACTCGCGTACACCATTGATAGTTTCATGCTTGTGGCCTCGTGCACTGCCTTGCTCAAACAAAATACCAATGGTGCCATGGATATCTGGATAGGTAGAACCCTTGCCAATATAAAAGTCATCAAAGCTTTCTTCGGTAAAGTACAGCTCACCTTGTTGATCTAATGCGGCTGCGTGAAAGGTCGCTATTTCTTTTGTTAGTTCTACATTTTGCTCAGGAGTAAGTGGAAACTTACGCGATGGAATACCCGGTTGGAAAAAATAAGTGCTGTGAGGACCCATTTCATGAAAGTCAGTTAATACATGGGGCATCCATTGATGATACTTAGCAATACGCGCCTGCGACTCTGGGTGCTGGAGCAACAACCAATCTCGGTTTAAGTCAGTAAAATAATGATTTGTTCTACCGCTTGGCCAAGCTTCATTATGCTCTCTGTGGTTTTCATCTGCGACTAAGTTTTTGCCTTTGTGACTGTTCACCCATTGCGCAAATCGCGCTAAACCATCTGGGTTTAATGCAGGATCTAACAAAATAACTGTTTCGTCTAATAAGCGGTTAATTTTTTCACCTTGCGCCGCAGCAAGGTAATAGGCAACTAATAACGCCGCATTACTGCCACTGGCTTCGTTACCATGCACACTATAGCCCATCCACGTGATTACAGGTGCATCAGCATTTATCGTTGCACCTTCGATTGATTGCGCTAAGTGCTGTTTACGCACAGTTTCAATGTTATTTAAGCGTGCTGGGTTAGCGATCGTTAATAATAATAACGGACGTTGTTCATGGCTGTAACCAATCACCTCAATGTTGATGCGCTCACTTTTTTCAGCTAGCAACTTCATGTAGCTAACAAGCTGATCATGGCGAACATGCCAATCGCCTACCTGATAACCCAGAACAGACTCTGGCGTAGGAATAGAAGGATCGAAACGAATATTATCGCCAAAATAAAAGTTTAAGTTCTTTGCTGAACTGATACAGCTAAACAGTGCCAAACAGGCTGTTATTAAAAAAAAGGACAGCTTTTTCATAGTGATGCCATAATGATAGGTTAGTTATATTTATTGCATTTTTATGCATATTCACAGTAACAATGTTTACTACGCAAACCTACAGCTTTAAGTTGAAGCAGCAAAAAAATAAGATAAGTTAAAACCTTTTCAACTTGCCCTACTATTTTAGCAAAGCAAAAAAGTGATATACTAAAAACCGAGTAAATTAGTCAGGTATAGGTCGAATTATGATTACCATTTCTGAGGCAGCACAAAGCCACTTTGCCAAACTGCTAGCAGATCAAGCTGAAGGCACTAACATTCGCGTTTTTGTGGTTAACCCAGGCACAACACAAGCCGAGTGTGGCGTGTCATATTGTCCGGCAGATGCCGTTGAAGAAACGGACATTAAGTTACCATTTAATGGATTCGATGCCGTTGTTGACGAAGAAAGCGCACCGTTTTTAGAAGAAGCCGATATTGATTTTGTTACTGACAAAATGGGCTCACAACTAACGCTTAAGGCACCAAACGCAAAAGCGAAAAAGCTAAGTGATGACGCGTCACTGCAAGAGCGCGTGCAACATATGATTGAAACAGAAATTAATCCACAACTAGCGAATCACGGTGGTCAGGTTAACTTAGTTGAAATCACCAAAGACGGTATTGCCGTAGTCCAGTTTGGTGGTGGTTGTAATGGCTGTTCAATGATCGATGTAACACTTAAAGATGGCATTGAAACGCAAATGATTGCTAAGTTTGATGAAATCACCGGTGTACGTGATATTACTGAACACCAGTCTGGCGAGCATTCATATTACTAAATTCAAACATCTAGTCTACCGACTAGGTCAAGAACCTAAAACAAGCCTAAAACGCTTTTTCAGCGGTTTAGGCTTGTTTGTTATTGCTGCTAGCTTAATTGTTTATGGCTACTTTAACAGTCATTATTTCCAAATAGCAGGGCTTGTTCTACTACCTATCGCGCTGTATTTTGCCATTTATGGTTATCTAGGTATTTTTGCTAATCGCTTTTCACAAGTTATTGCAAAAGCTGACGAGAGCGCCAAAAATCGTGATATTTTTTAGCCAGCGTTAATCCTCTCAACGCCATAAAACACGTCATAGCCAGCCATAACCCGTGATTACCCAACGGGTAACTAACGGCAAATACTCCCGCAAAGCCAACAAGTGCTGAAAAAATCATGGTATTACGCATTTCTTTTGCTCTGGTTAAGCCAACAAATACGCCATCGTACAAAAAGCAAAAACTAGCAATTGGCGGCAAAATAATAGACCAAATTAAAAACTTCTCGGCGGTCGCCAACACATTAGGCAGATCGGTTAACACACTGATAATCCAGCTACCTAGCAGCAAAAACATGACGCTGTATAAACAAGCAAACATAAAAGCCCAAAAGCGACCGATAACAACCCAAAGATGAATCGCTTGCGCCTTTTTTCGTCCTTTCGCTTGACCCACTTTCGCTTCTACAGCATAGGCGATACCATCTAAGGCGAAACTGACTAACAATAAGAAGTTAAGTAATACGGCATTTGCAGCAAGCGTGGCATCCCCTAAAAAACCGCCATAGTAAGTCATAAAGGCAAAGCAAAGCTGCAAAAAAAGTGAGCGAATAAAGATATCTCGATTTAACTTAAGCGCACTAGTTAGGCCGTTGAGTGATGTTTTCAAAAGCGCAGAGAACGATAATCCATGCTTAGCAAAACGTTCTTTAAGCAACAACACAGCAGCTATTAAACCAATGTAATCAGCGAATACCGAAGCAAGTGCTGCGCCTTCAACCTGCCAGTCAAAACCCACTACAAATACAATATCGAGCACAATATTGGCGACATTGGTCACCAGTACGATCATTAATGTGCCTTTACTGTATTGCGTGCCTAACATCCACGCCAATAACACCATATTGAGTAATGCGGCAGGTGCGCTAAAAATACGAATATTAAAATACGTTTGCGCGTGTTTTATCGCGGCATCACTTCCCGATAAAAACAGCCCCATAAAATGACTGATCACAGGGCTTATTGCTAGTAATAATAACGCAACAGCGACTGCAAATAGTGCCGCGCGCTTTAGCTCTTGCAGCAAACCATTTTTACTGTCTTTTCCGTAAGCCTGTGCAACCAAGCCGGTTGTGCTCATACGTAAAAAACCTGCGAGCCAGAAAAGTAAATTAATAACCATGCTGCCAAGTGCCACGCCAGCTAAAAAGCTAGCGTCACTGAGGTGGCCGATTACACCTGTATCTACCAAACCGAGAAGTGGTACACTGATGTTTGATACAATCATCGGCCAAGCGAGTACTAGCAGCCCAACATGGAACGATTTATGACGAGTAAAAAAGTTTTTCATTTATTTATTGGATTATGGTTAATCTGTTATTTTACGTTTGCTAATGCCGCTGTGATTTTACAATATCACCATGTATCAGAAACTTTACCACGTGTGACAAGCCTATCTGAAAATGAATTCAGCGCCCACTTAAGTTATTTAAAAGATAATAATTATAGTGTTGTTCCACTTCAGCACATTATTGAAGCAGTTAAAGAGCAAAAGAGTATACCTGACAAAACAGTTGCACTCACATTTGACGATGGATTTATTAATAACTTCACGCAAGCAGCCCCCATTTTAAAGCGCTTTAACTATCCCTATACCATTTTTGTAAACCCACAACTGATAGATGAAGGTAAAAGCTATGTGATGACGTGGCCGCAGCTAAAAGCACTGACAAAAGAAGGTGCATATATTGCAAACCACAGCGCAAAGCACGATTACTTGCATATTCGCGAAGATAACGAGTCACTAGCGCAATGGCGAGAGAGAATACGCAACGATATTACGCATTCTGAACAACGTATTAAGCAGGAGATTGGCCACAACTTTAAGTATGTCGCGTATCCCTATGGTGAGTTTAATCGTGAATTACAAATGTTAGTAAAAGAGTTGGGCTATGTTGGTATTGGCCAGCATTCAGGCGCTGTTGGGTTAAGTACCGACTTAACGCGCGTGCCGCGCTTTCCGGCATCAGGGATTTATGCCAATTTAGACACATTAAAAACAAAAATCGCGAGTCTACCGTTTTCATTTAACCTAAAAGCACAATCGGTTACAACCAACACGACACCAGTACTCAGATTAACCTTTACCGAGAAAGACTTTAATAACTCGCAATTCAATTGTTTTATCAGTGGCAACACAGCCAAAATTACTTGGCAAAGTGAAAATGAAGTGACTGTGCAAACTGAAGGTGAGCTAAACAAAGGACGTTCGCGTTACAATTGTACTGCGCCAAGTAAATCTAAAGTGGGCCGTTTTTACTGGCTATCTCACCCTTTCGTGATTGCTAAATAGCACGGTTATTTTTTTGCCCAAGTTGCAACTTCATTTGCAACCGAATCTAAACTAAGAACTTTTTGCGCTGCGTCCAAATCGACTGCAGCGCGCGGCATCCCCCAGACCACGCTCGACGCCTCATCTTGCGCCAAAGTATACGCATCACACTCTTTTAACTTTAACAAACCAGCGGCACCATCAGCACCCATACCGGTAAGTAACGACGCGCACACTTTTTTACCCAAGTTTAATTTAGCAATTGATTTAAACAATACATCGACAGCTGGGCGATGACGATTAACAGGTGCAGACTGAATCACTTTACACATCAGTTTCGTTCCTTTGCTAACCACCGCTAAGTGGTAATCGCCAGGTGCGATGTAAACATGATTAGGCTTAATTTCCTCATCATCCTCCGCCTCTTTAACCGTTAACGCTACTGAACGATCCATACGCTCTGCAAACGAGGCTGAAAAAACAGGTGGAATATGCTGAGTAATAACAATCGGTGGGAAATTTTCAGGCAAACCCGTTAACACTTCTTTAATTGCTTCAGTACCACCGGTTGATGCACCAATTGCCACCAGCTTAGTATTATCAAAAGTGCCCGTAGCCACACTCGCCACAGGAGTAGTTACGGGTTTTATCGCTCGTACACGAGCTTTTGCTGCTGCTCTTATTTTTTCGTGTAAGGTTTGCGCGTAACCATGCAGTTTGTCACCAACTTGTTGTGTTGGTTTGGCAACAAAGTCAACGGCTCCTAATTCTAAGCATTCAAGCGTAATCGGTGCGCCTTGCTGAGTTAAGGTCGAAATCATCACAACGGGCATTGGCCTTAGTCGCATCAAATTTTTTAAAAAACTCACGCCGTCCATTTTTGGCATTTCTACATCGAGCGTTAGCACATCTGGATTAAGTTTTTTAATTAGATCCCTTGCTTGATACGGATCATTTGCCGTACCAATTACTTCAATATCCTGTGCTTGCTGCAAGACCTCAGTCAGTACCGCTCGAATCAATGGTGAGTCATCAACTACTAAAACCCTGATCATCTTAATTCCTAAAATAGCTCGATATCTGTATGCGTATCTTGCTCTTCAATTTCGTGAAGATATTTAAATTCACGTTGTTGAATTGTATCGTTGTGCATACTTCGGAGTTTTTTTACCTGTGCTTTGCCTGTAGTGGGATTAAACAGCACTTTTCGCGGCCAAGGCCCACCAACATCATGGGACTCAACTTGCAGCCCCTCATTTTTTAAAAATTGCGACACAAATATAATATTACCTTCGCCAATGTCGCCCATTCCGCGAATTATCTTGCCACCACCAAAAATTTTAATTTTAAAGTTATCGCGATTACCACCATTTTTAATAATTTCATTAATCAAAAACTCCATCGCCCAGTTACCATAGCGACAGCTTAAACTATCAATGCTCGCGTTATTATTTGCCGGAAGCATAAAGTGGTTCATGCCGCCGATACCCATTTTGTAGTCATAAACACATGCTGATATACACGAGCCCAGCACCGTAGAAATTAATTCATTTTGTTTAGTCACATACACTTCGCCAGGTAAAATTTTCGCAACAACGGCGTCACGGCCCCTATCCCAATAACGTTTTATGTTTTCAAAGCCATTAAGGCACTGCTTAAAATTCTCGTTCAAAGTGCCTTCCTGTACATGGTTTTACCAAGCGCTACAAATTCCGTTTGTGTCTTATTCATACTTTCTGAATGGCCTAAAAATAAATGACCTTGTGAACATAACTGAGCAGCATAGCGTTGAAACAACAGTTCTTTTGTTGGCTGATCAAAGTAGATCACAACATTACGACAAAAGATCACGTCAAATTCACCTTTCATAGGCCACTCTTGTAATAAGTTAAGCCGCTTAAAGTAAATTTTGTCTCTCAATTCAGGCCTCACTTTAAACAGGCCACTTTGCTTATTTCGCAGAAAAAAGCGTTTTTTTAGGCCATTATCTAAACCTGTAATTGAGTTTTCTGCGTATTCACCCGCGCTTGCTTTCGCCAGTACATTTGAATCTAAGTCCGTTGCTAATATCTTTACATCCCAGTTAGACGGAAACTTATCAGCCAAAGTCATCGCTATCGTATAAGGCTCTTCACCTGTCGAGCAGCCCGCTGACCATATTCTCACTCGCCTTGAGCTTTTATTGCGTTCAAGAATTTGAGGAATAAGCGTTTCACGCAAAAAATCGAAATGATACGGTTCACGAAAAAATGAAGTTAAATTGGTGGTGATTGCATTAATAAAATGACTAAACTCGTCACGCTTATGCTGATCAAGGTAAGTAATATACTGTGCAAAACTTGCCAAATTTAATGCACGAATACGGCGTGCCAAACGAGAATAAACCATTTCGCGTTTGTGGCTACCAAGCACAATACCACAGGCTTCGTAAACCATTTTCGCGATCAACTCAAACTCTTGATCTGTTAGCAGAAATTCCTTCGCCACAATGACTCCTAGAGTAAGCTAGGCAGAAATCTATGCCTAGCTTTAACGAACAGTTAAAACTCTTCCCACTCTTCGCTGCTATCGGCGAAATCATCGCCCGATGGAACCGAGGTTATTTGCAGGCGCTCACTACGCGAAGCAACTTTTGGGGCGCTTTTTGCTGCTGGTCGCTGTGTTATCATCGGAGACTCAATACTATGATTACCGCTAGTATTAAAGAAACTTAATAACTGACGCATGCCATTTGCTTGTTCCGCCATGGATTCACTCGCCGCAGAAGCTTGCTCTACAAGCGCGGCATTTTGCTGAGTCATTTCATCCATTTGCGTAATGGCTTTATTAACCTGCTCAATACCCGAGCTTTGCTCTTCAGATGCAACCGTTATGTCAGCAATCATTTCTGTTACTCGCTGCACTGAGGCAACAATCTCTTGCAGCGTACTACCTGATTCATTCACCAGTATCGTTCCGTCTTCAACTTTGCTCACACTGTCTCGGATTAGCTCTTTTATTTCTTTAGCTGCTGCGGCTGAACGTTGTGCTAAATTTCGCACTTCACCAGCTACAACCGCGAAGCCTCGCCCTTGCTCACCTGCTCTTGCAGCTTCTACTGCAGCATTCAGTGCAAGTAAGTTAGTTTGGAATGCAATCTCGTCAATAACACCTATGATGTCTGCAATTTTCTTGCTGGCTTGATTGATTTCAGCCATGCTTTCTACCGCACGCTCAACCACTTCTCCGCCTTGTTTAGCCTTCACTTGGGTGTCGTTGGCAAGTTCATTCGCGACTTTTGCATTATCTGCATTTTGGCGAACAGTGCTGGTCATCTCTTCCATGCTTGAAGCCGTTTCTTCTAATGAAGACGCTTGCTCTTCGGTACGCTGACTTAAATCAGTATTACCTTGCGAAATTTCTTCCGCGCCACTGGCAACAAGATTAGAAGACACACTGACTTTTTCGATCACTTCGGTTAGCTTTTCTGCGGTAGTATTTGCATCGCGTTTTAACTTATCAAATGAGCCTAAGTAATCGCTCTGAATACGCTTGGTTAAGTCACCATGCGCCATGGCATCAAGCATTTCTGCCGATTCAGTAATTACCTCATCGGATATTTCAACTAATCTATTAAGTCCTTGTGCAAGGTTTAAGAAGAAGCCTTGTTTACCCGATTGATCGATACGTGTATCTAGTTCACCTTGCGATGCCGCTGTTACAAGCTCGTCAATTTCTTTCTCAATTGCCACCTCAGCAGTTCTATCTAGCCATTCTACAACCGTGCCCAAACGCTCTTGATTATCGGAGAAGATAGGATTCGCAGTAAGCGCAAAGGTACGACCGCCGACCAAAATTTCAGTGCTATACGTTGATGTCAATCGCTCTATCATTTGTTGCTGATGCGCTGGGTTTTTGTGGAATACATCCATATTTGAACCCATTAATGACGACGCACTAAAGTTAGGTAAATCGCGCTTAATGTCGGATTCGGCATTGCGCATCATATTTAACACAGCACTATTCATATACACAATTTCATTACTCGCATTAGCAATCATAGTGTTGGTATTAACCGTATCAAGTGCTTGGCGAACTCGTGAATTTTCAGCAGCAATTGCCTCCGCTTCTCTTTGCGCTGCCAATTCATCGGTCAAATCTTGCCACTCGACAATGGTACCAATGCGTTCACCTTCGGTATTCAGCCAAGGTGTAGCAATTAGCGAAAAGGTTAGTTCAGCAACCGTGATTCTGGTGCGATACACATCTTTAAGCGCAGCTAGCATTTTTTGTTGATGGCTTGGGTCTTTGTGGAAAACATCAACACACTGCCCAATTAAGTTGTTGGCATCAAAGTTTGACAGCACTTTACGAATTGATGCTTCGCGACTTTTAAGCATTTTTAAATTTTCATCGTTAATGAAAACTATCTTTAAGTCATTGTCCGCAATCATTACATTTGCTTGACACACTTTAAGTGCATTTGCACGGTTGGCGGCCAAGCGCGCTTGAAATTCAGCTTCTTTTTGCTCAGTGATGTCACTCGCATATTTCACAACTTTAAAAGGCTTACCATTTGGATCAAAAATAGGATTGTAAGACGCCCTAATCCATACATTTTTTCCGCCGTTGCCAATTCGTTTATAGTCACCAGTACAAAACTCACCACGATTCAATTTTTGCCAAAAATCTTTATAGTCCTGACTCGAAGCGTAGTCTGGCTCTGCAAACATACTATGATGTTTGCCAACAATCTCATCTAATCGATAACCCATAACACTGCAAAAGTTATCGTTTGCTGTGATGATTGTGCCATCAAGGTTAAATTCAATAACCGCTTGAGATTTACTAATCGCAGCTAACTGTCCAGCAGCATCAGCTGATGCTATTTTCTGCTCGGTGATATCAGTGGCATATTTAACAACCTTACTAACAACACCATGTTCGTTGACAACAGGGTTGTATGACGCTTGAATCCAAATCTCTTTGCCTTCGGCATTAATACGATTGAATTCTCCAGAGATAAACTCACCACGCCCTAGCCGAGCCCAAAACTGACTATATTCAATATTATTAGCCTGTTCAGGTGGCACAAACATGCGATGATGCTGTCCTTGAATTTGCTCTAAGCGATATCCCAACGCATTTAAAAAGTTAGTGTTAGCTGTAATTACAGTACCATCAGGTTTAAACTCAATCACAGCTTGAGATCGACTTAAGGCTTCTAAAATTAAATCACTCTCAGATTTCCCAGATGCTGCGTCTGGTGTTTTGCTAGACCACCACATATCAATCTCCACCCTTTTTTATTTGATTGCATTTCATTATCGGCTTTACACTCGCTTAGCACTCACCAGTTGATGAGCTATTGTTTTTATTAGTCCGGCTCTTTAGAAAGATTCAACACCCGTTTTAAATCTAACAACACAACCATTTTTTCACCGACATTGACCAGACCATGAACAAACTCAGTATTTTCAGTATTAGTTACATCAGGCACATCGCGCGCGTCAGACTCTGAAATGCTATAAACATCTGATACTGCATCAACAACTAGTCCCATAATTTTATCGCCACTTTCCAGATCAACTTTGACCACGATTACAACTGTGACTGAACTATACGGCACCTGCGGCAAGCCAAATCGCGCCCGTAAATCAATAATCGGTACTATTGTGCCGCGCAGATTAATGGCACCTTTGACATAACTTGGCGAATTGGGAATTTGAGTTATTTCTTCCCAACCACGGATCTCTTGTACTGCGAGAATATCGACACCATATTCTTCATCTGCCATCATAAAAGTCAGAAACTGGCAGATATTCTCTTCTTGATTCTCTTCGCTCGACTCGAGAAGATCATTTGCTATCGCTTCCATCAAGCTTCCTCACTTTCTATCGGCTCAATTGCAAGCTCAGAAGTGCCTGCTTTTTTCAGGCCCGCTAATTTGATTAGCCCAGTAATATCAATAATTAGCGATACTCTTCCGTCACCTAAAATAGTTGCGCCAGAGACCCCTTCTACTTTCTGATAATTAGCTTCCAAGCTTTTAATGACGACTTGTTGTTGTGCCAGTAAATCGTCAACTAATAACCCGACTTTTTGGTTGTCACTTTCAACAATAACCAGCAGGCCTTTATCAAGATCTTCAATTGCACCGCTGTGATTAAAGATTTTATGTAATCGTAAAATAGGAATATATTCATCGCGTAAGCGTAAAACGTTTAAGCCGCCGCCCACGCAATTCACCATTTTCAGATCAATTTGTAATGACTCCACAATAGAAATCAGCGGAATGATGTAAGTATGTTGAGCAACGGTCACTAACTGGCCATCTAAAATAGCCAAAGTAAGCGGTAGGCGAATCGTAAAGGTTGAACCAATACCTTGTTCTGAAGTAACCTCAATTGAGCCATTCAGCGATTGGATATTGCGTCTTACTACGTCCATACCCACGCCGCGGCCAGAGATGTCACTCACTTCATCTGCGGTTGAAAAACCGGGCATAAAAATTAGCTCATTAATTTCATCATCCGATAAGTCGTCTGAATCGCTAATTAGGCCGTTTTGAATCGCTTTTTGTTTGATTTTTTGTGTATTTAAGCCAGCACCATCGTCCATAATCTCAATAACTATGTTACCGCCTTGGTGAAATGCATTAAGTGTAACGGTGCCAACTCTTGGCTTACCCGCTTCTTCCCGCTGCTCTGGCGTTTCTAGGCCATGATCCAGTGAGTTTCGCACCAAGTGCACCATAGGATCTGAGATTTTTTCCATTACTGTTTTATCAAGCTCAGTTTGCTCACCAAGGAGTTTTAGTTCGACTTCTTTTCCTAGTTTTTGCGATGTGTCTCGCACTAAACGGGGAAAGCGACTAAATACAAAACTGATTGGCAGCATGCGAATTCGCATCACACTTTCTTGTAAATCACGTGTGTTATGAGCAAGTTGTGCAAGCCCTTCTTGCAAGGCCATTAATTTGTTTTCGGTAATTTCTCCTTCACCAAGCTGTGTAAGCATTGCTTGAGTAATTACCAGCTCGCCAACCATGTTAATTAGTGAGTCTACTTTATCAATGCTGACTCGAATTGACGTACTTTCGGTGGAACCACTTTTCGCAGATGCTTTTGCTGCTGGCGCAGGTTTGTCACTTATACTTTCAGCTGTTGGCGTTGGAGCCTCTTCAGTAACTTGCTCACTTACATCTTCTGATTCAGATTCTACGGGGTCGTCACCAAACAATCCGCCACACAAGGTGATAGTGATTTCGGCATCATCTTCAACCCACTCAAATACTTCTTTTATCGCCTCTTCGCCTTTATCGGTTTCGAGATAAAAGCACCAATTTAAAAAACATTCGTCAGCCGCAAGGTTATGAATATCAGGTACATCATCTAAATTCACAGATACGTCGAGCTGACCTAGTTCTGCCAACTCTTCAATCAAATAAATGGGCTCATTACCCGTTTTAAATAAATGATGTTGCGGCTTAAAAATCACTTCGTAGGTATCAAGTGCACCGTGCTCCACCGGTGGATTATCGTTGCTACTTTTTGTAGCTGCTGGTGTACTAGCTGGCTGTGACTCACCCGCTAAAATTGCCTCAAACTTTTCTTTTAACTGAATTGCCGTCGTTAGGTCTGTTTCTTGATTATTTTGTAAATCACCTAACATTTCGCGCAAACAATCAACCGACTGCAAAAGCAGATTCACATGTTCGGCGGTTAATTCTCTGCTGCCTTCACGGATTTGGTCTAAAAGTGTTTCTAAAACGTGGGTAAAGTCGGAAACATGTGTGAAGCCAAAGGTTCCACTTCCGCCTTTAATAGAATGCGCGGCACGGAAAATAGTATTAATCGTCTCGTTATCTACATCACCAGGTGTGAGGTTGAGTAACTCCGATTCCATGACATCCAAACCTTCAAGGCTCTCTTCAAAGAAAACCTCAAAGAATTGGCTTAAGTCTATGCTCATGCCGCCTCCTGATTTATCGGATGACTTTCTTAATAACTGCTAATAACTGATCTGGATTAAATGGTTTTACGATCCATCCAGTGGCGCCAGCGGCTTTACCTTCGGTTTTTTTATCCAGTCCCGATTCGGTAGTAAGCATTAGCATAGGCGTAAACTTGTAGGCAGGTAGCGCTCTTAATTCTCGAATAAGTGTAATGCCGTCCATAATCGGCATATTCACATCGGAAATAACCGCATCAAAGCTGTTGCCTTTAGCGATTTCTAACGCTTCGCTTCCGTCTTTCGCTTCTGTTACATCGAAACCGGCTTTTTTAAGCGTAAAACCAACCATTTGTCTCATTGATGCAGAATCATCAACCGCCAAAATCTTTTTCATACAGACCCCAAATTATTGTTCTGATAAGGCAAGAAAATCTTGCACTCCCAATGTTTTTGCTGCAGCAAATAACGCATCACTTTTGCCATGCCACGTAATTTGATGCTGAGTTTCCGCTAGATTTTTTTGCAACGAACAGAGTAGTTGAATTGAAGCGGTATCAGCGCGAGTAACCGAGGAAATATCCAGATCAATACTCGATTGTTTCGATAATAAATCTAAAAGAGATTCTTTAAGCTCAGAAACTGAGTTTATGACAAGCTCAGCAGGTAACTGATACATAATTTTCTTTCCTTGTTCGCTTAAAATTAAGCGTAGACCCAGAATGAAAATTTGCCAAAATAATATCGATTTAATTAAAGCTAATTAATGCGTTAGCAGATCATAAATCGATACTAATTGCTGTAATACCCAATAATTGAGGTCAGATCTTGTGTCATTTCACTTTGATTAATTAATGGTATTTTGCCTTTGGCAAATTCAGGTTTAAAAATGGCTCTAACCGCGCCATTTGGGTCGACTAACGTGACTGATGCACTGTGGTCAACTGTGTAATTTTCCGACTCACCATCATCATGAATGGCGTACACTAAACCTAGGTTTCGAACAAATGGAAATAAATGCTTATGTTCTGCTGAAACAGCAGTGAAATCGGGGTTAAAGTAATCAATGTACAGCTTGCGTTTTTCTGCGTTATCACGCTTAGGATCAACCGATACAAACCATACATTTATGGCAAAATTAGGCGATAACTCTTTTGTTATCTGAGTTAATTTTGCCAATGTCATTGGGCAAATATCCGGGCAACTTGTGTAGCCTAAAAATAGTAGCGTCCAGTTACCCTTTAAGTTTTGATTAGTAACCTGTTGGCCATTTTGGTCTTGCAACACAAATGGCTTAACAATCTTAGCCTCTTGATAGAGTAATGCGTTTGTTTGCGGAGGTGATTTTGGGCCGCAACCCAAAACCATAAAGATTAAAGATGTAACAATTAATAGCTTAAATTGGCTCATTTAAATCAACCACTTATCAATAAATAGTGCGATAAATAGTATCATAAGTTGCCAAATGGAATAGATAAATAGCTTTATCGCAGACTTTTCTTTGGCAGAAAATTTTAACTCCCAAGCACGGTACATAAACACGCCATTGAGTAACACACTTACCGCTAAATAAAAGTTTCCTGACATACCAATTAAAAACGGTAAAACACAAACCAATGTCAATAAAACACTATATAACAACACCATTGTTTTGGTGAACTCAATACCATGCGTTACTGGCAACATGGGGACTTTTGCGTTTTCATAATCTTTCTTACGATCAATGGCTAATGCCCAAAAGTGCGGTGGTGTCCAAGTGAAAATTATCATCACTAATAACCATGGCTCTGCAGACATTGAACCAGTTTCAGACACCCACCCTAGCAGCGGCGGCATCGCGCCGGCAAAACCTCCAATCACAATGTTTTGTGGCGTGCGTCTTTTTAATACCAGCGTATAAATAAACGCATAACCGACTAAAGCAACCAAGGTAAGCCAAGCGGTCAGCCAATTTGCGTAAGCAACTAACATGCAAAACCCAATAACTAATAGCGTAATTGAAAAGACAAACGCCTGACGATTTGTCACGCTGCCGGTTGCGACTGGGCGCGAGTCGGTGCGCTTCATTTTTTTATCTATATCGCTATCAACAATATGGTTAATCACCGCGGCACTACTGGCTAATAATGCGATACCTACTATGGTTAACATCTGCTCTAGCAAGGTTCGCCCAACGTAGGGTGCCAAACCTTGTCCAACCACTGCGGTAAGCGCTAGCAACATCACAACTTTGTGTTTACAAAGCACCAAATATTCATGAACTTTAGCGCTTAATGAGCGCTGAAATTGTAAGACATAACTGGTCATAGTTTACTCCCTAGCACTTGCTTTTAATGAGATATGCAAGCCGAACACAACTTAAAAGTAGCAATAATGCTGTCATATTATGAATAAGCGCAATATTGAGCGGGATATGCATCAAAATTAAGCTAACTCCCAGCGCTATCTGACAAAACAACACCACCCAAATATGGTAAACAGCTCGTTTTATTATTGTTGAATAACAGTCTTTTAGAATTTTAAAACCAGCCCAAAGCACCACAAACGTGGTAACCATCGCCCAAATGCGATGGAAAAAGTGAATCGACATACGCGCTTCAGCCGACAATACCCCAAACTCATAACTGGCGTGATCATTCGGTAATTGGAAAATACTCGTAAATGAAAAACGCTCAAATGTATTAGCGCCGCACAAAGGAAAATCTGCACAATGTGAGGCCGCGTAATTTGCCGCTAACCATCCACCTAATGCAATTTGCGAAACAACAAAGCTCAAAGCGATTATTGCCAAGCTATAATGAGGTTTAGCGCCCGAATCACCACCAGGGATGCGCTCTGTGGTAAGCCTGATATAGAGTAAGAACAACAGGCTCATAATCGTAAAACCACCGAGCAAATGTCCCATCACGATGAGCGGCTGTAAATTCATAGTGACTGTTAACATGCCTAACGCAGCTTGAAATACGACTAGCCCCAGAATTAATAACGGTAGCTTCACTGGCGCTAATCGATGTTGCCGTTGCTTAAATGCCATTATCGCAATAAGCAAAATAATAATGCCCAGCGTGCCGGCAAAATAGCGATGGATCATTTCTTTCCACGCTTTTCCTTGATCGACTTCATGTGTTGGAAAATGTGTTTCGACTTTTTCTAGCTCATGCACTTCATTTGGTACAGTTAAAAAACCATAACACCCAGGCCAATCGGGGCAACCTAAGCCCGAGTCGCTAAGTCGTGTATACGCGCCCAATCCCACCACAACAAATGCAAAAACACAGCCAAACAGTACAATTTTATGATATTGATTCATTCGCGCCTCCTATGCTCTGCTGCGGCTATAATTGAGCAGTTTTTTAAGGTCTTTAATAAGCCCTCGTTTCATATTATTGTCTGACTGCAGCTGATAATTAACGGGATACTCAAGCACGATTAAACCGTGATGATCGACTAAATAAATTGCATCTGATTCAATAGCAAGTGTTTGATTTTCAAGTTGTGTAACAGCATTTTCATGTGCAGTTAAATTAGTCAACAGCAATGCCTGCTGGCTGCTCGAAAGGGAAAATGCCCCCACATATAAATTATGTTTACCAAGCACATCAAACACATTTTTAATTAGTTTTTTTCGGGTTTCGCAATGCTGCGTACAAACGTCTTCCGACAACGTAACGAGCGACCATTTAAGTTGAGATTCTGCCGGCCATTTTTCAATTTTTTGTTCATTTTCAACAAAATGCCCGAAATTAGTTTGTGCGGGTTCAAGCCAATTAAACTTTAACGCCAAAAAAGCAGTTAACGCTGGCGCTAAAAAACAAATAATAAAAAGTCCAAGAGTCTTATTCATGTGCACTTCCTTTTCGATACATAGCCGCACCAATCACAATCGCAGCGAGAGCAAGTAAAATCCACTGCAAGGCGTACGCTTTGTGTTTATCTGGCGACATATTAATAACTTGGTAATGAAATTCACCCAGCGCACTGTCCGGCTGCGCATAAAGAATATACGGCGCGAATGGCTGCTGGAGCGCACTTGCTGCAAACTCTGGCGTAATGTATTGCAACCGTTGTCCTTGGCGTAATTCAAGATCATTTGATACCAAGTTAAAGCTGGTAAAGTTACCAACCTTTAATAATGCGGTGAGTGTTAGTTGCTGCGGCAAGCTTACTTCTGGTAATTGCTCTCGGTTGAACGAGCCCGCAAACCAGCCAAGATTAACCAGCCACCAGCGTGAAGAATTTTTTGGTTTCACGGCAGCAATCAAGTCGTAACCAAAACGGCCATTAACCACTTGATTATCAAGCCACCAAAACTGTGAAGAGACTTCCCCTGATAGTGATACTTTAAGTCCCGTTGCAAGCCAATCGCTTGGTAAACTAGCGAGCTGATACCAAGGAATAACCCCTTGTTGGCTAAGCTGATCTAGTTTTTTAATAATCGTTATTTTTTGCTGTGATCTTTGATACTGCCACACAGCTAAACTCGCGCATATTAATGCTACAGTTGTTGTACACACTAGCAGAGTGATGCTTTTTGCACTATTCTGGATTAACCGCATATAGCAAACTCCCTAAACCTATGTTGATAAAATTAATTATCGTATTCTTATTGTTTTACATCGTTTTTAGTTTGTTTAAAGCACTGTTTTGTATGCTTAAAAGCGACGCTGCTGCAAACTCTATGTCCCATTACTTAGGGCGCCGAGTGTTATTTTCTGCAATTGTTCTGATGATTATTTTGCTGGCAATGCTGTTTGGCATCATCACACCAAACAGCAATCCTTATACTGTTAGTTAGTGGTTATTGACCTTTAAAGTACGTAAACAAAGACAAACAAACACAACCATACAACATCAACAAAATGCCAATACCAAGCTGCAGCTTGGAAAGCAAAGTGCTTTTCTTCACTAAAGTGCCCTTTTAAAATTCGTATAAATACGACAAATAAAATGAGCGTGCCTAACGTGACATGCATGCCATGAAAGCCAGTTAGCAAAAAGAACGTGTTGCCATATATACCTGAGTCCAGTGTTAAACCTAGATCTTGATATGCATGAACGTACTCCTCTCCTTGTAGCACTAAAAATATCGCCCCTAAAGCAATAGTAAAGCCAAGCATTGCCTTTAACTGCGTGCGTTTTCCATGCTCAATTGCGGTGTGTGCAAAATGCAAAGTAACCGATGAGGTTAAAAGAATAATCGTGTTGATAAGTGGTAAACCTTGCCAACCCATTACTTGTGTTTCTGTACCACCTGGCGTACTGACTAGAGGCCACACAGCTTCAAATGAAGGCCATAGTACTTCGTTTGTCATCGCGTTATTACTATCACCACCGAGCCAAGGTACAGCAAATGTACGGGCATAAAATAGCGCTCCAAAAAATGCCATAAAAAACATCACTTCAGAGAAAATAAACCACGCCATCCCCTGCTTAAACGAGCGGTCCATTTGCGATGAATAAAGCCCACCTTGAGATTCATCAATCACATTTTTAAACCAACCAAACAGCATATAAAGTAAAACCGCAATGCCTAAGATTAAAATGTGAAAACCAAAACCACCTTGCTGCTTAGCAGTTTGCATTACTGCTAAGCCAGATCCAATGGCAATTAAGAACAGAGCAACAGCACCCACAATCGGCCATTGGCTTTGCTCAGGTACATAATATTTTTCATATTGAGTTTTCATTAACTAACTCTCCATCGCGCTTGCTATTGCTTGCAACTTTACCTTCAACATCTGCTGTAATATCGTAAATGGTATACGACAAGGTCACTTCATGAATATCATTTGGCAAGGTTTCGTCGAGGTAAAAGAGCAATGGTAAATCCGCTGAGCCTTTACTTGTCAGCGGCTGTTGATTAAAACAAAAGCAAGACACTTTATGTAAATATTTAGCCGCCCGACCTGGTGCTACTGACGGTACGGCTTGCATTATCTTGTTGCTACTCGAAAGGTTTTGCGCAATAAACTCTATGCGCTCCATTTCACCCGGGCTAACGTCAACACTGTAGCGTTTAGCTTTGACTTTAAACGGGGCGCCAGCTTGCGCGTGTGTGATAAATGTAACGCGTACACTGCGCGATTCATCACTTTGCGCACTCACTTGGGCCTGCTCCATATTAGGTTTTCCATTCAACCCTGTGATATCACAGAAAACGTCATAAAGTGGTACCAGCGCAAAGGCAAACGCAAACATTAATAAACTGGTTAAGATTAGCTTTTTGAGTAGCTTAACGTTATTCATTACTTCACTTCCGGCGGTTCAGAGAACGTATGATAAGGTGCAGGTGATGCAACTTCCCACTCTAACCCCTCAGCTCCATCCCACACTTTGGCAGGTACTTTTTCGCCACCTTTTGCACACTTATAAACAACGGCAACAAAAAGTAATTGAGATAAACCAAAGGCAAAGCCACCAATACTGATCAATGCATTAAAATCAGCAAACTGCAGTGCATAGTCAGGAATACGCCTCGGCATACCCGCTAAGCCCACAAAATGCATTGGGAAGAACAGAATGTTTACGCTAATTAGCGATAACCAAAAATGGGTTTTAGCAAGGCCTATGTGATACATGTTGCCTGTCCACTTTGGTAACCAATAATAAGCGCCTGCCATTATCGAGAATACAGCCCCCGTTACCAACACATAGTGGAAATGAGCAACCACAAAGTAAGTATCGTGATACTGAAAATCGACCGGTGTTATTGCCAACATCAAACCTGAGAATCCACCTAAGGTGAATAACACAATAAAGGCAATGGAAAACAGCATCGGCACTTCAAAACTAATGGAGCCGCGCCACATTGTCGCCACCCAGTTGAAAACTTTAACCCCCGTGGGCACAGATATCAGCATGGTGCTATACATAAAGAACAACTCCCCCGCCAATGGCATGCCAGTGGTAAACATATGGTGCGCCCATACAATAAATGACAGAAACGCGATTGATGCTGTGGCATACACCATTGAGGCATAGCCAAACAGTTTCTTGCGTGAAAACGCTGGAATAATCGTCGAGATAACACCAAACGCCGGTAAAATCATGATGTAAACTTCAGGGTGCCCGAAGAACCAGAAAATATGCTGGAACATTACAGGGTCGCCGCCGCCTGCCGCGTTAAAGAAATCTGTGCCAAAGTATTTATCAGTTAGCACCATAGTCACCGCCCCAGCAAGTACCGGCATCACCGCAATTAATAAAAATGCAGTAATTAACCACGTCCACACAAATAGTGGTAATTTCATATACGTCATGCCCGGTGCACGCATATTCACTATGGTTACAATTACATTAATTGCTCCCATAATTGAGCTAATGCCCATAATATGCACCGCGAAGACAAATAGTGCCGTATTATCATTGCTATACGTGGTTGATAGTGGAGCATAGAACGTCCAACCAAAAGCTGGGCCGCCGCCTTCCATAAATAACGACATAAGCAGAATGAAGAACGCAAATGGTAGAATCCAAAAACTCCAGTTATTCATGCGCGGTAGTGCCATATCTGGCGCGCCAATCATCATAGGGATCATCCAGTTTGCCAAGCCAGTAAACGCAGGCATAACTGCACCGAAAACCATGATTAGGCCATGGACTGTGGTCATTTGGTTAAAAAAGTGTGGCTCTACAAATTGTAAGCCTGGTTGAAATAATTCGGCACGAATAACCAGTGCCATTGCGCCACCAGTTAAAAACATTAACAGAGCGAATAACAGATAAAGCGTACCGATATCTTTATGGTTAGTTGTAAATAACCAACGTTTTAAACCTGTTGGCGCATGATGGTGGTGATGAGATTCAGCTAGTGTTGTCATTATTGTGCTTCTCCCACAGATTCTTGAATATCACTTGGTTGCACTGAATCGCCAGTGTTGTTACCCCAAGCATTTCGCTCATAGGTCACTACTGCCGCTAATTCTTTTAGTGACAACATTTTGCTGTAGCCTTGCATTGCTGTTGCTGGCTTGCCATGAACCACAATATCGATATGTGCTTTAACATCGCCAAGTGCTATTGGGCTATCTTTTAGCGCTGGGAACACACCTGGCAATCCCATTCCAGTAGGTTGGTGACACGCAGCACAATTAGCCATATACACTTGTTCTCCTAGCGTCATTAGCTCATCTTGCGATAATGTAAGATCAAGTGACGCTTTTTCTGCGGCCGCTGCTTGCGCTTTTTCAAGCTGCGCATTTGCCAACCACTGTTCAAACTCAGCAGGCTCTTTAACTTCAACAACCACTGGCATAAAACCATGGTCTTTTCCGCATAACTCTGCGCACTGACCGCGATAAATACCGGTCTCATTGACCTTAGTCCACGCTTCGTTAATAAAGCCTGGGTTCGCATCTTTTTTAACCGCGAATTCAGGTACCCACCAAGAGTGAATTACGTCGTCCGAAGTCATTAAAAAGCGTACTTTTTTTCCTTTTGGGATAATAAGAGGTTTATCAACATCTAACAGGTAGGTTTCTGTTTTTTGATCTTGATTGGTGATTTGTTCACGTGGAGTCGAAAGAACAGAATAGAACGACACATCGTGGTCAAGATATTCATAATGCCATTTCCATTGTGACCCTGTGACTTTAATCGTTAGGTCAGCTTTAGTGGTGTCCTCCATGGCAATCAAGGTTTTGGTTGCAGGCACTGCCATACCAATCAAAATTACAAATGGAATTGCGGTCCATAGTATTTCAATTTTGGTACTTTCATGAAATTGAGCAGGCACTGCTCCTTTTGATTTACGGTGATGAATTATTGCCCAAAACATAATGGCAAATACTACTAATCCAATAACGCAACAGATATAAAAAATTGTCATATGGAGCTCGTAGACATCACGGCTGATGTCTGTCACCCCAACAGGTAAGTTATATTGACTCGTCCCAACTGCTAAAAAAGGAAAGCTCAATAGTAACCATAAGGATAGTTTCACTAGCCTCATGCTCGCTCCTTAGCTAATTATTATTATGTTGTTAGGAAATGGTCAGTGAAAGTTTTAGCGATTAAATCGCACGACGCACTACAGCATCACTCCATTTTCTTTATTATATTTGTTTTCTAAAAGCCGCACTTTGCTTAAAAAGAAAACAAGGTTACTACTAAGGTCTAGTAAACGATTAAATTTTACGCAAGTCAAATTTAAGATAAATTTTTTATAAATCTATAAGTTAGCGATTTTTGAAGATGTAAAAATAGAAGGGGTTATTGCAAGAAATAGGGGATTTTAAAGCAGAGTGAGGCTAGTAAAATTACTCACTAGCCACCGTCAATAAAAGTGTATTACATCCAGTCGGCATTTCTAATAACGCCAACCGCAAGGCCTTCGATATTAAAATGATCATGCTCTAAATCGACTTTAATTGTGTCAAATTCGTCATTTTCTGCATGTAATAGTACTTGTTTTCCTGCTTTTTCAAAACGCTTTACCGTTACATCTTCATCAACACGGGCTACAACTACTTGGCCATTGTTAGCCACTGGTGTGCGATGAACAGCCAGCAAATCACCGTCCATAATGCCAATATCCTTCATACTCTCACCACGTACACGCAGTAGGAAATCTGCACATGGGTTAAATAGGTTAGGATCAACTTGATAATGGCTTTCAATGTGCTCATTAGCCAAAATAGGTGAACCTGCGGCAACTTGACCAATTAACGGTAAACCTAATTGCTCGGGTTCATCTTCTTCCACTAAACGAATACCGCGGCTAGCGCCGGGCACCATTTCAATTACGCCTTTTTTGGCTAATGCTTTTAAATGCTCTTCTGCAGCGTTTGCACTTTTAAAACCGAGTGTCGATGCGATTTCTGCGCGCGTTGGCGGCATGCCAGTATCTTTAATAAATACTTTAACAAGTTCTAAGATTTGTGCCTGACGTTTTGTTAATGGTCTCATTCACTGGTTTTCCATACAGTACAGATAACTGTGAGTATATACAGTTATTCTTATTTCGCAACTTTTAATTATTTGATAATTAGCACTATGCTTAGTTACAGACGATAATTACTGCAAATCAAAAATCATCTCTGTAAATTGCTTTATTTTTCCTCTGGCACGACCAGTTATTTAATCTTTTAGAGTTAACTGGTATGCTAGCGCCCCTTTTGTTTTTAGGTTGGTGTTATGAAGTTGGTTGGCTCTATGATTCAGTGGTTTGCAAACGGTATGAACAAGCTTTTAGTGCGTTCGAAAATAGTACCTGAACACCCATTAGACAACCTCGCAATAGATAAAAACAAGCCGACCGTTTACATCACATTATTAAATTCTTTTTCTGATTCAGCCGCATTACGCAGCACCTGTAAAAAACTCGGTTTACCTGACCCTCAGGTCACACAGCAAATTGGTGATAAACAAGTTCCAAGGTACATTCCAATTCATCATCGCTCGCCACTATTTGGTAAAGCCAAAAAAGACAGCCCAGCGCTCGAAATTAGTGAAGAGATATTTGCAGCGTTAAAGCAATCAGACGTTACCGATTTACAAGTTATTCCGGTCACCATTTTATGGGGACGCAATCCAGGCAAAGAAAAGCCTGGCCTTGGCACTATTTTATCCAGTTCTCTTACACCAAGCTGGTTGCGTAAAGTATTTGTGGTATTACTGTCTGGCCGCGACAACTTAATTCGTTTTAGTCGTCCATTAGAACTATCGCAACTTACTAGTAAGCAACAAAGTGATGATTTACCGCATAAACTCATTCGCGTTGCCCGTGTTCACTTTAAACGTCAGAAGCTCGCTGCGCTTGGCCCTAAACTGCCATCTCGCGATCAGTTGTATCAAGGTCTTTTAGCATCAAGCACTGTCAAAGCCGCGATTGAAGATGAAGCAAAAAGTAAAAACATCTCAATTGTTGAAGCACGACAAAATGCCATAAAACTGGTTGATGAAATTGCTGCCAACTATAACGAATCAATGATAGGTGTTTCTGAGCGCATTCTTACGTGGCTGTGGACCAAGTTATACAATGGTATTGAAGTAAATAACCCGGAACGAATTCAAGAGCTGACCGACAAAGGCCACGAAATCATTTATATGCCGTGCCATCGCAGTCATATGGATTACTTATTACTTACTTATGTTATTTATCATCAAGGTTATGTGCCACCGCATATCGCAGCAGGTATAAACTTAAGTTTTTGGCCTGCAGGCCCAATATTTAGACGCTGTGGCGCCTTTTTCTTACGCCGCTCGTTCAAAGGCAACAAGCTTTATTCCGCAGTGTTCCGTGAATACTTAAGCCAGTTATTTATAAAAGGCTACGCTGTTAAGTTTTATACCGAAGGTGGCCGCAGCCGAACTGGCCGTTTACTTCCACCTAAAACCGGTATGTTAGCGATGACATTACAATCAATTTTGCGCGGTATTGATCGTCCAATTTCAATCGTGCCTGTATATATTGGGTACGAGCATGTAATGGAAGTAAACACTTACCTTGGTGAACTTGCTGGACAAAAAAAGAAAAATGAATCCGTACTGGGCGTATTCAAAACATTACGTAAGCTCAAAAATTATGGTAAAGGTAATGTAAACTTTGGCGAGCCAATCAACATTAACCAATATCTTACCCAGCACCAGTCAAATTGGCGCGACAGCATTGCTGCAGATGAAAAGCCTAATTGGCTAACGCCAATGGTTGGCAAACTTGCTGATTCAGTGATGGTCAACATCAATAATGCGGCTGCGATCAATGCCGTTACTTTAATGTCATCTATTTTGTTAAACACCGAAAAACAAGCGATGACGCGTAACGAGCTCATTGCTTGTATGACAAACTACCTGAGATTGCTTGAATTAGCGCCTTACAGCAAAGATGTCAGTGTGCCAAACAAAAGTGCTGAAGAGCTGCTTGAACACGCACTCACGTTAGATAAGTTTGAAGTGATTACGCAAGGGCGAGTTAAAGTAATCCGTATTCAAGACACACAAAAAGTATTATTGAACTATTACCGTAATAACGTACTGCATTTATTCGCAGTACCAAGTATAATTAGCTCAATCTTAATTAGCCAAAAACACATTTCTCGCGACCATCTAATCAAGCAAGTTAACGCGTTATATCCGCTCTTTAAACAGGAGTGGTTTATGCAACCGTATTGCGAAACATATCTAAATGACTCACTTGAAGCCTTGAGCGGTATTGGGTTATTAACCGTTGAAAACGATGCAATTTCAGTTAATCCTAGCAGCAAATCTCTAGCTCAGCTTAACTTGTTAGCACGCTTTATCCAGTGCACATTAATTCGCTATGCCAGCGTAATTAAATTAATTCTGGCAAGTGACAGCATTTCGCGCGACCAGCTTGAAACGCAAAGCCAAGACTTTGCGCAACAGCTTGCACAGCTATTTGGTATCGATACACCAGAATTCTTCGATAAAAAAGTGTTGTCTGGCTTTATTAGCACGCTTAAGCAAAACCACATGATTGATGATTGCGAACAAGGCCGCATCACAGGAAATGAGACAACGAAGCAGTTGAGTCAAATTATTCTAAAACAGCTTAATCCAAGTATTGCCTGTGCACTTGAAGACTAGCCGTTATCTGCAACAAAAAAAGGCGGTACACACCGCCTTATTTATCCATATTTTCTAATCACACCTTCTTGAATCGTCGAGGCAATTAACTCACCTTTTTGATTAAAGAACTGCCCTCGCACCAACCCTCTACCACCACTTGCAGAAGGGCTATCTACTGCATATAAAATCCATTCATCTAAACGGAATGGACGATGAAAGTACATCGCATGGTCAATGGTCGCTACTTGCATATCTGGTTGTAAAAATGACAAACCGTGCGGTTGTAACGCTGTAGGTAAAAATTCAAAATCAGAAGCGTATGCCAGCAAATATTTATGTACTCGCGGGTCATTTGGCATATCACCATTAGCTTTAAACCATACATAACGCTCAGCAAGGGTTACTTCTGGCTTAAACGGATTTTGAAAATTAACCGGTCGCATTTCAATTGGCTTGTCACAAATAATTTTATTGCGAATTTTTTCCGGGATCAGTTCTTTGTGTTCGCGATAAACATCCAATGAGGATGGCAGCTTTTCAGGGCCTGGTACATTAGGCATCGCCGCTTGGTGAGTAACCCCCTCTTCATCCACTTGAAAAGAAGCAGTCATATAAAATATCGGCTTACCAAATTGAATCGCTTTAACTCTGCGGGTGCTAAAACTGCGGCCATCGCGTATGTTCTCTACATCATAAACAATCGGGTGATCAACATCGCCTGGTCTTAAAAAGTATGAGTGCAGCGAGTGCACCTGCCTATCTTCTGCAACGGTTTCTTTTGCAGCAGATAGCGCTTGCCCCATAACTTGACCGCCAAAAACAGCTTTAAAACCAAGATCTTGGCTAGGGCCACGATACAGCCCCTGCTCTATTTTTTCTAACTTCAGCAATGCTAAAAGATCGTTTAGTACCTGACTCATAACACTATTTCGTAATTTCCTAGTATCGCTATAATAGCAAACACCTGTCACTTTAACATTAGCGAGAATAGGTAATGCATTATTGGTTATTTAAAACAGAGCCTGACGAATTTTCTATCGACGATTTAAAAGCAAAAAATGACGAGATTTGGGATGGTATTCGCAATTATCAAGCACGTAACTTTCTGCGCGACCAAGTGGCGCTAGGCGATCTCGTATTTATCTATCACTCTAGCTGTAAACAACCCGGCATTGTTGGCATTGCTAAGGTAATTAAAACAGCCTTTGCCGATCCTTCTCAATTCGATGCGCAATCAAAGTACTTTGACGCTAAAGCAACACCCGATAACCCAAGATGGATAAGTGTTACATTAGAATTCGTTGAAAAGTTACATATTATTCCACTCACCAAACTTAAAGCCGATCAGCAATTGGCAGATATGCATTTAGTGCAAAAAGGTAGCCGACTATCAATTCAACCGGTGCGAAAATCTGAGTGGCAATATATACTCGATAAATACACTAGCAATTCACTTAAATAGCCACGTAACAGAGCAGCCAAATAATTTGTTTAAAGATTGAATTAACTCACAGAGTGACGTTTGGTATGTTTCTCGCTGTTGCAAACATGAAATTGCACCACGATTTGCAAGTATATGAAGTAAGCAGATCGGACTAGACACTATTCTTTTTAATAGTTTAGTATAAGTTGTCTAATTTTTAATTGCGAAAGATTATGTCTGCTTTAACAAATAAGCCTACAGCGGAGAGAAGGCAAGGAGAAGGCGATTTAAATGCCTTTTGGAGCAACTTAAGTTTTGCCCAAAAAGTCGAATTAAATAAATTAAATCGCTATGGTTATCAACTTGCTTTTGCGCGAAAACTAGAAGAAAACTACCTAGCATTCGCAAGATGTGATACTAGCTATGCAACAATCGACTATCTTGGTGAGGTCGATATGGAACCACATTTTCGCATTCGCTAAAAAAGGCAACCTAGGTTGCCTTTTTATTCGTTGTTTAATGCACTATTACATCGATTGCCAATCGACTTCGTCACTGAGCACTCGCTCAACAGACATATAATGCAAAATGTCGCCCTGTTTTATTTCCATTTCTAGCGGCGGATTCAAGTCTAATCCCTCACCGATACGGTTATGCGCTACACCTAAAATGGTCGCATCAAACTGCTTTTTAAAGTGAAAAAATAACGCTTCAAACTTAACATTTTGCTTAATGTCACCGACTTCCAAACTAAACTGAGTATCACCATGTAACGTTGAAAGCAGCTCTTCTTGAATACGACTTGAACCTGGATCTTGCATCGAGCGAACCAAAATTTCTACCGACTTCGAGCTCGTAGATTCCACGTTTTTACAGTGCTCTCGCAACATCTCACTTTTACTTTCATCAAGAAAGTACGCGCTGATATGGCAAGATGAATGCACTAAGCGACTGATTTTCAGCGCTGTAGTAAACGTATGATCATCATCGTTGCCATCAACGATTACTTTATCAGCACCATCAATTGCCACACGTTTAAGTTCATCAACATCAGTGAAACTTGAAAGGCGAACAAAATCCACGTGTGGGTTATCTGAAAACGGATGCGTCATCTGCTCGTCAACGGCCAATAAAATTCGTCGCTCAAGGCGCTTATTATCAGCCAAAATATAATTAATCATCTTACGTGTGCGCGAAGGATGATAACCAAAAATTAGAATGTGTTCGCTTTGCCCTGAATAATCTTTATCGCCCGTCATAGATGCCTTGATTAACCCCGTAATACTTTGTCCAACTTTACCTAACACCACACCAAACAGTGCTAATCCAATAGGAATTTGCACCAAGGCGACAAATAGTTTTCCCCAATCGGAGCTGGGACTTAAATCGCCATACCCAACCGTCGAAGTGGTCACTATGTAGTAATAAATAAATTGATTTATCCCTAATAACTCTGTTTCTTTCGCTGCAAATAAACACACCCAAGTTAAGAGCATATGTGCTGCCACCAAAGAAACAACCGACGTCCAACTTACGTAGTGAATATGGCGTCGAATAGCTACTAGAATTTTCTTTATAACTAAGTTCATGATAAATATTGTTTATTTTACTAATGATACGCACTGTAGCGCCATCTAATAAGTGGAGCAAGCAGTACTTGAAATTATCTCAGTTTAGATTGCAGTAAAAAAACAGCAAATTGATAGGCAAAATAATGAAACCCGTTCTAGACTTAATTTGAACTGTTAAGTTCGACAAAGGCAAACTCAGCGAAAGCTGATGACGCAAAGCTATCGGTCTAAGGGAGCATTCCTATGATTGCGAAGCTGCCACGATAACAGATCGGGGGCTATGTAGGCTGCTTCGAAACCATCTCACGAATATAAGAATCATGGGACTTTGGAGCAGCCTTTATTTTAGCAATACACCCTTACGCTTTTTTCGCCGTTTCGATGTATGCGTCAATCTGTTCTTCGAGTAAATTCAGAGGAAGTGAACCGTTTTTCAAAATTTGAAAGTGGAACTCTCTAATATCAAACTCGGCCCCCAGCGCTTGCTCTGTCTTTTTACGTAAGCGCTTAATGGTTAACTCACCAATTTTGTATGATAATGCTTGGCCAGGCCACGAAATATAACGATCTGTTTCAGTTTTAATATTGTGTAGCGACAGCGCAGAGTTATCCTGCATAAAGGTCATTGCGCGCTCACGGCTCCAACCAAACATATGCATACCTGTGTCGACAACTAAACGTGCCGCACGCCACATTTCATAGGTTAAACGGCCAAAATCACTGTAGGCATCTTGGTAAAAACCCATTTCTTTGCCGAGGTATTCAGAGTATAAGCCCCATCCCTCGCCAAATGCTGAAATATAGTGACTGCGACGATAACCCGGCACATTTTCTAATTCTTTATTGAGTGATATTTGTAAATGGTGACCCGGCACCGCTTCGTGCAATGTTAATGCTTCTAACACATAAAGCGGACGCTTATCTAAGCCATATGTATTTACCCAATAATATCCTGGCGCAGTGTCTTTGTTCGCACCGACATAACGACCTGTTGTATATTTAGGCGCGATTGAGTCTGGCACTGGCGCTACCCCATAAGGTGTGCGTGGTAGCAGTTTAAAAAATTTAGGTAATTGCGCATCCGCTTTTTTGGCAATATACGATGCTTCTTTCAATAACTCTTCAGCAGATTTGGCATAAAATTGCGGATCAGTTCGTAAAAATTGCACAAACTCAGCAAAACTACCTTTAAAACCTGTTGAGTCAATGATTTGCTGCATTTCTTCTCGAATCCGCTTCACCTCAGCTAAACCAAGCTGGTGTACCTGCTCCGCAGTCATATCAGTTGTGGTGTAATGCTTAACACGATTTTGATAAAACTCACTGCCATTTGGCGTGGTTGAAATACCAATTTCGGCACGTGCATTCGGCGCATATTCGGCTTCAAAGAAAGATAAATAACTTTGGTACGATGGAATCACGCTGTTGCTTATAATCGATTGCGCTTGCGTTTTAAGTTTTACAAAATCAGCGTCAGAAATGTGCTCTGGCTTGTTTTTAAATGGCTTATAGAACTCCGACTGTTCTGGGCTTTTTACAATAAATGCATTAATTGAGTCCTCATAACCTAACAGCACTGGTTTTGGCTGAGTGAGCCCTATCGCAATCCCCTTTTTCATCCACGCTATATTCTGCTCAAAATAACGCGGTACATCTGCAAGGCGTTTTAAGTAAAGCTGATAATCTTCAACGGTTTTAAAGCTGCTGCGCGATACCATAAATGACAATGCAGAGTGAAAACCAAACTCAGAGGTTAACGGCATATAGTGTGCATTAAAGTCATACTCATCTACCGTATTTTGTACTTGAGAAACAATAATCGCGTGGTTAATTCGGTTTTGCTCATCCAACGCGTTCACATCAACGGCGTTTAATCGCGCTAAAAACGCAACATTCTCGGCGTGATTATTAGCTAGAAACTCAGGTGATAAATTTGGTAAAAAGTAACCGTTAACACCTTCTTTTTGCTGATACGGATCAGTGCTTTTACGATATGCCACAATGTCATTCGCAACACTTTCAAAAACACTCACGCTCTGCGCTTGCACACTCATTGAACTAGGCTTTGTGATATCTTGAGTAGATTGGCAACCTACCAATAAAGTACTAGATAATGTCAACGCAATTAAGGATAAATTGAACGGTTTCATAAACAATAACCAAAATAGAAAATTGACTCAGCATACGCAAATTCAATTTTTAATCTCAACCAATTTGCGACCAAGTAAGTAAATAATTGCAAAAAATCATAAATTACTTAATTCAAATACTCTTAAACCCAACAAAATCAATATAGTAAATACCGGTATAACACACCTTTGGGTTCATCTTGCCAAAATCACATAATGCCACCAGTTAAATTTAAGCTAAATAAAAGCGATTTTTTTTAATAATTAATAGACTTTTCCTATTCCCAAAAGATAAAAATTGTTTTCTAATTACTTTGGACTTCAAGGGATGAAGGTTGCTAGTAATTTAGGGTGAATATTTAAGCAGTAATTAACCACTGAGGTTGGGATTTTATGAAGTACCATGATTCCATGGCACAAGCACAGCAAAAAATGACGGAGGTTTGCTGGTTTTTAGAAAGGTATAACTTACCACCAATTCCGATCAATTATCATACGATCTATAGCTATATCTCAAAATCTCATGATGCGCTGTGCGAAGAAATTGAAGCACTGCTTGCTGCCGACGAAAAATTAGATAGTTACATCCTAGAAAATCTATTTAACCGCTATTTATCTGAGCACGATTCAAGCCAAAAGCAGCTTGTTAAAGGTGTGTCAGAAACAATTGATATTATGGATAATTCAGTTGACCAAAGTAGTGATAGCGTAAACAAGTATATCGCCACATTAGATAGCAGTTTAGTTGCCATAGACGATGCAGATATCAGTGAAGCAAAACAGCTTATTGCTGACTTAATTGATGCGAGCTATGAGCTAAAAGGTTCGCAACAACACGTGCATGAATCATTATTACAGGCAAGACAAGAGCTTAAAAATTGCCAGCAACAACTGCAACAAATTGAAAAGCATCGCCATGTTGACCCTCTAACCGGCCTATATAAAGAAACTTATATGGTAGACAAAGCTGCGGTTTGGGTAGAACAAGGTAAATCCCTGTGTGCTATAGCCATTGATATTGATGACTTTAATGACTTTAATGAGAAGTATGGTCAAGCGGTAGGTGATGTTGTAATTGGTAAAGTTGCCAAAAAAATTCGTTCGTACGTGCAAGACAGTGGTCTACCCGTGCGTACTAAAGGCAAAGAATTTATGATTTTACTGCCTGACGTTAACGTACAAACAGCAAAAGAAATCGCGGAGCGTATGCGCTCTGGCGTAGAAAAGCTAAAATTCATAAGCTCTCGCAGTGGTAAGCGCTTACCAACATTAACCGTCTCATTAGGTATTAGCGAGATGAAAGAAAAAGAGCAAGATCTTAAGCAGTTAACAGCAAGCGCCAGACACTCTGTCGCAAGAGCCAAACTTCAAGGTAAAAATAACGTATTTTATAATACTCATTAGGTTTTATAGTTGTAGGCTATTTAACTTAAAATCAGCGTTATGATTACTGGCGTTGTTACCCAATCGCGTGAGGTAGTGCGAGCTTAAAGCCTTGAAAGCCATCGCTACCTAACTGCTGCGCCCATTTGACCTGTTCTTCAGATTCAAGCTGCTCGCATACCACAACAACACCCAAACTGTGCGCCAATTTAATAATATTCTCAAGAAAGTACCAAGAATCTTGTTTCTGTTCTAACTCACGAATAAAACTACCATCAAGCTTAACAATATCAACCGGCCACTTTCTCAATGCGAGTAATGTATTGTCTCCGGTACCAAAGTGGTCAATCGCAACTTTAGAGCCCAATTTATGTAACTTAGAAATAACCTGCGGTGCAAGCTGGCTTTGCGACAGCATTTGTTCATCAAACTCCCAAATTATTGAGGTAAACAAATCAGCAAATTGATGCGCTTGTTCTGTCAACCAAGCATAAAAGGTATCGTCTAACACACTGTGAACAGATACATTAATACTCACAGGCAAATCTAGCCGCCCTTTTACATACCAGCTTTTAATCAAATTAAAAATACGCTTATCGAGTTCGCCACTTGCTGAAAATTGCTCGGATTTTGATTGCAGTAATAAAGTAGGGATCACTTCGCCTTGGTAGGTGATTTTCGTGAGCACTTCTGAAAACATTAAACTAACTTGATCTGACATCATCACGCTATGCTGCGATAGTCCCAGTGTTGATTCACTAATCGCCATAAAAACACGCTCACGTGTCGCTAGCATATCTGATACCTTTTTAACATGTTGAGATGGTTCATATAGATGATATTTTCTGCGTTCTTTCACGGCGATTAACACAGCTTCATCTGCCGCTTTCATAACCTCAGGCATTGCCTCACCGCTTTGCCATAACACAGCGCCTACTAACACTTCTTTCTTTTGCTGGTATTGGCCTTGCAAACGAGCCAAGTGCGACGCCATATCACTCAAAACTTTAACTAGCTCATCTCGCGTAACATGCTGTAACACACACGCAAATTCATTGTCGTTTAAGCGAAAAATTCGTGCGTTAACGCCTTGCTTTGAGTGTGTTTGCAATGTGTATATCACATCTTCTAAAAAGGACCGCGCTACCGAAAACCCCTCTTTACGACGTACCGTTTCCCACTCACTTAAACGCACTAATATAAGTGCTCCGCTTTGGTTTTTCTCATCACTAAGTAATTGATCAAATTGCGCGCTAAACAAGCGGCGATTACCAAGTTGAGTAAGTTCATCTCTGTATAATGCGTTTTTAGCATGCTCCAAGCGCTGAGTTAGCTCGTTCACCAACTCTTTTACTTGATTTGTCATGCGATTATGGCTCGACATTAACGCATTCATTTCAGACACACTTTGTATCTCAGGTGCCTCGGTAAACTCTTTATTTGCAAGTTTATTGGTGTGTTGATGCAAAGCATCGATCGGGGCTTTAAGCGCGCGAATTGCAATGTGTAAAATAAACCAAGCAAAACAGATAAAAAACGCAAATACCGCACACACATCTTTAAATGAGCCATAGATATAGTTATTCGCGGGCGAAGCCTGTAGCTGCAATTGCACCATGTATTCTTGCTCTGCAAGTGCGAAACTTTGTTGAAACAATGGGCTAGAAACAGACAGGTAATTCGTAAGCCAGTTCGGCATAGCCGATGGCTGTGTAGCACGCTTTTCAATTAAAGTGTTATCAAGGTGCTGCACTCTAATATAAGCATATTGATGTAAGCGGCTAAACTGCGAAACCTGCTCCGTCAATAACTGGTGATTAGCATTCGCTGACTGCGAAATACTTTGCACTAACGTTAACCCCAACAATTCAGTTTGTTCCGCGAGCTGATGTTTCATAAATGCTTTACTATTGCTCACGGTAAAACTGGTTATCACAATAAAAAGTGAGACCATAATGAAAGCAACAATCACATTAAAATAGGTTTTCAGGGTCATCGAATGTTTTGACTAATTTTTATTCCATAATTCCAGTTTAGTGTGAGATCAATAAAAGTGCTCAATTTAAGCGCTAAGGCACGCTGATGATTGTCATTTCTTATTCCATTCGAGTAAACTATGGGCGTTAATAATCATAGGATTGAAAATGAAGCCACACGACGAGCAAACTGACTTTGGTTACAAATCTGTTGCACGAGAAGAAAAGCAGGGCCTAGTCGCCGATGTATTCCATTCTGTTGCAGCTAAATATGATGTAATGAACGATTTAATGTCGTTTGGTATTCACCGTTTATGGAAACGCCACACAATTGCTTGCTCGGGCGCCCGCGCTGGCCAAACAATTCTTGACTTAGCCGGTGGCACAGGTGATTTAACGGCGCGTTTTAGCGATATCGTAGGCCCTGAAGGGCAAGTAGTATTAGGCGATATTAACGATTCAATGCTTAAAGTCGGTCGCGAAAAACTGCGTAACCTAGGTAAAGTAGGTAACATTGAATACGTACAAATGAATGCCGAAGCGTTACCATTCCCAGATAACACCTTTGACCTTATTACAATTGCGTTTGGTCTTCGCAACGTAACCGATAAAAGTAAAGCCCTGGCGTCAATGCAGCGCGTATTAAAGCCAGGTGGTCGTTTACTTGTGTTAGAGTTTTCAAAGCCAATTCACGAACCACTGAGTAAAGCCTACGATTTCTACTCGTTTAACCTGTTACCGAATATGGGCAAGTTAGTTGCGAATGACGCTGAATCATATCGCTATTTAGCGGAATCAATTCGCATGCACCCAGATCAAGAAACGCTTAAGCAAATGATGGAAGATGTGGGTTTTGAAATGACTAGCTACGAAAACCTAACTGGTGGCATTGTGGCACTTCATAAAGGGTTTAAATTCTAAGCTTATGGTGTCGAGCCTAATTTCTGCCGCAATAGAACAACTGCTTAATCAACTAACCAAGCTTGATGGGCAGTTTGTCTCTGAGTTACGTGCAGCAACGCGTAAACAGCTTACAATTGACGTTACCAATATTTCGTTATTTATTACGCTGTTGTTTGATGGTCAACGCTTTCATGTTTTACCAAAAGGCGATAGCCAAAGCGACTGTCTAATTCGCGCAGATTTAAGCACCTTGCTTGAACTCAAACAGCCAGAAAAAGTAACCCAACTAATTCGCAGCGGTAGACTCGACCTTGAAGGTGATTTAAACCTAGCCCAACAATATAGCAAAGCATTTAACGCGCTGAATATCGACTGGGCTGATAATTTGTCATCGTATTTAGGTGATGGCCCAGCATACACGCTAGTTAATGGCATTAAACACGCGGTTAGTAACGCAAAAAAGCAAAGCGCGGTATCACAGGCAACGTTTACCAGCTTACTGCAAGACGAATTAAAAGTGTCTATTCACCCATTGGAAGCGCAGTTATTTAAACAACAGTGTCGCTCATTACAGCAAAGCTTAGCGCAACTAGAACAGCGCGTAGATAAGCTTTGTAACGCAATTTAAGGGCTTAATTAGTGCATTTTTCACGTGCTTATAAAATTATTAAAACCTTTCTTAATTATGGTTTAGATGAACTAATTCCGGCACACCTGTTTCCTTGGTACGGCAAACTCGCGCGCAGTTGTTTTTTTTGGCTTGGCAATAAACATAAAGATAAAAGTGTCGGTCAGCGTTTGCGTTTAGCCCTTGAGTCATTGGGGCCTGTATGGGTTAAATTTGGCCAAATGCTATCTACTCGCCGTGATTTATTGCCCCCTGATATCGCGAAAGAACTTAGTTTATTACAAGACAATGTCGCACCATTCGACGGCCACAAAGCTAAGCAGCTAATTGAACAAGCACTAGAACTCGATGATATTCATCAACTATTTGAACAGTTTGAACAAACACCGCTGGCGTCAGCATCTATTGCACAAGTTCATACTGCACAACTAAAACACGCAGGTGAGCTACACGAAGTTGTGATTAAAGTTATTCGTCCTGACATCGAAGACGCAATTTACTCTGATCTCAAGTTAATGGCACAACTGGCCAAATTAGTCAGTCAATTTATGCCAGATGGCAAACGATTACGCCCTGTCGAAGTCATTAACGAGTATCGCAAAACCTTGTTAGATGAACTCGACTTACAGCGTGAAGGTGCTAATGCAATTCAGCTTAAACGTAATTTTGAAGATTCAGATAGTCTTTATATTCCGTACGTTTATAGCGATTTAAGCCGCAAAAACGTGCTTGTTATGGAGCGCATTTATGGCATTCCTGTGTCAGATCTTGAAGCACTAGAAGCACAAAATACCAATTTACAGCTGCTTGCCGAACGCGGTGTTGAAGTCTTCTTTACTCAAGTATTCCGCGACAGTTTTTTTCATGCTGATATGCACCCTGGTAATATTTTTGTATCGCGAGAGCATCCTGAAAACCCAATGTATATTGGTATAGACTGCGGTATTGTCGGTACGCTCAATAAAGAAGATAAACGCTATCTAGCGGAAAACTTTATTGCATTCTTTAACCGCGACTATCGCAAAGTTGCAGAGCTTCATGTTGATTCAGGTTGGGTGCCGGCCGATACAAATGTTGAAGAGTTTGAGTTTGCAATTCGCACCGTATGCGAACCTATATTCCAAAAACCACTAGCCGAAATATCATTTGGCCAAGTGCTAGTAAACCTGTTTAATACCGCTAGACGCTTTAATATGGAAGTGCAGCCGCAGCTTGTGTTACTGCAAAAAACCTTACTTTATATTGAAGGGCTGGGCCGTCAGCTTTATCCGCAACTTGATCTTTGGAAAACCGCTAAACCGTTCTTAGAAGAATGGGTAAAACAGCAAATTGGTCCAAAAGCGGTATTATCACAAATTAAAGAAAATCTGCCATTTTGGGGTGAAAAACTACCTGAAATGCCAGATTTACTCTACAAAGCACTTAAACAACACACTAATTCGAGTGCAAACGTCACAATACAACAATCTAATCGTGCTATAGTCTGGGCAATATTTGCCATGACATTCACATTAACTGGCACAGTATTTTTTGTTACTAACTTCATTATTCCTGCTGCTGCACTGTTTACGGCTGCAACAGTGAGCGCTTGGCGAGCTTTGCGACATTCAGGCAATCATTAGGTATAATTTAACCATCTACTGATTTGGAGAACATATTATGGGTATTGGTGGTATTAGCATTTGGCAGCTACTTATAATCTTGGCAATTATCGTATTACTGTTTGGTACTAAAAAACTGCGCGGTATTGGTAGTGATTTAGGTGGCGCTGTTAAAGGGTTTAAAAAAGCAGTATCAGATGAAGACAAACAATCTGACGCAATTCAAAAAAAAAGCGAAAGCGATAAAGTTACCGACAGCGCAAAAAAGCACGATAAGGTTTAAATAATGGGCTTTTGGGAGCTATTTGTTGTTTTAGTTGTAGGCCTAATTGTACTCGGCCCTGAACGCTTACCGACTGCGGTACGCTCAGTTGCGCGCTGGATAAAAACGGTCAAACAAATGGCAACAAATGTACAGGCTGAAATTAATGAAGAACTGCGCGTTCATGAATTGCACCAAAATTTAAAGAAAGCAGAACAACAAGGTATGGATAACCTGTCGCCAGAGCTAAAACGCTCGGTTACTGAACTTTCAGAAGCGGCACAATCGGTAACTCACAGTTACAAAAATACCGAACAAAATACAGAGCAAGCGCAGAACAGCAATAATGACCAACAACCAAAATAACGCTGAACCAGCGCCAACCTTTATTAGTCACCTAGTAGAGTTGCGCAACCGACTAATGCGAGCACTCGCATCCATTTTGTTAATATTTTTAGCATTGGTTTATTTTGCTAATGATATTTATGAATTCGTTGCAACACCGCTTATTTCGCACTTACCCGAAAATGCGAGCATGATCGCAACCGATGTTACAGCGCCGTTTTTCGCGCCATTCAAACTTACATTGTTCGCAGCGTTGTTTTTAGCCTTCCCGTTTATTTTGCATCAAATTTGGGGGTTTATTGCGCCCGGCTTGTATCAAAATGAGAAGCGCGCGCTAATTCCAATCCTGGCAGCCTCAGTAATTTTATTTTATGGCGGCATTGCTTTTTGTTATTACCTTGTAATGCCAATTGTACTGGGATTCTTCACTGGCATTGGCCCTGAAGTAATGACCATTACACCCGATATCAGCAGTTATTTAAGCTTTGTCTTAAAGCTATTCTTCGCGTTTGGTATTGCGTTTGAAATTCCTGTCGCAATTATGCTGCTGTGTTGGAGCGGTGCGACAACAAAAGAAAAACTAAAAGAAAAGCGACCTTATGTTGTCGTTGGCGCATTTGTTATTGCGATGTTCTTAACGCCACCAGATGTTTTATCGCAAACATTGTTGGCTATTCCCATGCTAGCCCTTTTTGAGTTAGGCTTACTGCTAGCAGGATTTTATCAAAAGAACACAGACCCTGAAGAGGCTAAAAACTAAAATGAAAAAGTTATCTATTGTTTTATTCTCACTACTTACTTTGCCGCTAAGTGCGCAAGAAATTAATACACAGGCATTAAAAGCATGTAGTTTTATCGAAAATGATTTTCAGCGCTTGCAGTGTTATGACCAAGTTGTTGCAGGAAAAGAGCTTACAGCAGCGAAAGCGAACAACAATAAAAAAGCTAAGCCTGACTCAAAACGTATATCAACTAACAACGGAAACCAGGCCAAACCGAAAAAAGACAACTTTGGCCTTGAACACAAAAAGCTTGATAAAGAAACTGATGAAATAACTTCGGTTGTAGTTAGCGTTAAGAAAAAGCCACATGGCGAACTTATGGTAACGTTAGAGAATGGCCATGTTTGGCATCAAACAGGTACAGAATACTTCTCTGTTAAAGAAGGTGAGACTGTTATCATTTCTCGCGGTCTTTTTAATTCATTTACGATGAAAGTTGAGGGTAGAAATAGAGGCATTAAAGTAAAACGTAAATAGTCGTATGCGTTACTTTGATATCGGTGTAAACCTTAGCAGCGAGCAATTTGCCAAAGACAGAGCAGATGTAATTTGCCGCGCCCAATCGGCAGGCATTGAGAATATGCTACTAATTGGTTCAAACATTGATGATAGCCGCCAAGCTATTGCGCTCGCCAACACCTTCAATCTAACAGCAAGTGCGGGCATTCACCCGCATGATGCGAAAACAGCACAAGGCAATTATTGCGAAACCATCGCGTCACTGGCAAGTGATAGCCCCGTAGTTGCTATTGGTGAGTGCGGCCTCGATTATAATCGGGACTTTTCACCACGCGACAAACAGCGCGAAGTATTTGCCGCGCAAGTGGCACTGGCAAATAAACTTAATAAACCGCTTTATATGCATCAGCGTGATGCGCACCAAGACTTTTTAGCAATAGTAAAAGAAGCTAAAGTGCCTGGCGTTGTGCATTGTTTTACTGACAGTGAGCAAGCTCTAGAGGCTTACTTAGAACTCGGTTTTTATATTGGCATCACGGGTTGGCTGTGCGATGAACGCCGTGGAGATACGTTGCGTCAATTATTGCCACGAATTCCACTCGACAAGCTATTGTTTGAAACCGATGCACCATACTTGTTACCACGCAATATTAAACCTAAGCCAAAATCTCGCCGCTGTGAACCAATGCATATTACACATGTTGTTGCGCAAGCCGCTGAGTTGTATGGTTTACCTGTAGAAGAAGTCGCTGATGCAGCATTTAACAATGCGCATAAACTCTTTACCTTGGAAGTAAGTGCATGCGACTGATCTTGTTTATTTGCCTGTTATTCTCATGTGCACTACAAGCAAATACCTTAAATACTAAATTAAACGGATACACTCAGTTAGTATTTGACTACAGCCTAGTACCAAGTGATTCTCCTGAGAAAATCCCAGTAAATACCTGGCAACATGTTGAATCAGGGCAAGTCAATCTTGGCTTGGGTAATTCACCTGTTTGGCTGAAATTTAAGATAAATAATAATACACAGATGCAGCAAGAGCTCTTTTTGTTTAACGCATTTGTGCATATCGATAAGCTGACGTTATATCAAAAAGGCCACAACTTAACGCAAACCCAGCTTACACTTGGTGATAGCATGCCGATTAAAACGCGCTATTTAAAAGATGCTGATCAGATATTTAAACTCAGCCTGTCACCAAATACACACTATGAATACTATATAAAAGCTGAAACAGCAGGTGTAATGAAGCTTAACTTATCGCTTTGGCAGCACGATAAGTACATTGAGAAAAAAGCCAAGTTCAACCTAATTATGGGGCTGATATTAGGAGTGATGTTTGCATCATCGCTAATTTTATCTGTGCTGTTTTTAATTACTAAAAAGCAAAGCTTTGCTCTTGCAGCAGTGTTTAATATTTGCGTTTGGTTTTTATTTGCGTGGCTACTCGGCTATGTTTATCGCTATATTTCTGACCAAAGCTTTTGGTTAATTCATACCATTATTCCGGCGTTAACCATCTTTGTACTCGTCCCATTAAACATTCTTACCGAACGAATTTTAGGGCTACATAGCCTTGCAAAGCCACACGTTGCCTGTTTGCGCATTACGCTTGGTATTAGCTTAGCTTTAGTAGTTATAGCACCCTTTTTAAGCTACACCATAGCCCTTACTGTGGCGGTTATTTTTGCGCTTATTCATGTGCTTATTTTGTTACTAGTAACCGGCATTCGCGCGCAGAAAAAAGACACCAAGGCACAACTACTTGTAGTGTGTATTTTACCGCTGCTAATCACCCTTTTGTATAAAGGCGCATTGCTCTTTTCTTACAGCATCTACTTTAGCCAGCTTATGGTGGTGTTTGGTGTAAGCTATCTAATTAGCTGTATTGCTCTTACATTAATTGCAATTAGCAAATATATTCAACAGCGTGATATTAAGGTAAGTCAGCAACAAAAACGCCTTGCAGAAGCGGAAGCTAACGAAGCCATTCAGAGTGAAACTATTCGCTTACAAGAGTTACACCAAGAAGAATTAGAAAGTAAAATACAGCAGCGTACTTTTGAGCTAGAAGTGACCCTTAGAGAACTACAAGAAAAAAACCTTGAGCTCGAAGAACTGAATACACTTGATGCATTAACTGGGCTGCGTAACCGCCGTCATTTTGATAAGAAAATCACCATGGAGTTTCGTCGCTCTCGCCGTGAACAAACACCTTTGGCTGTAGTAATGTTGGATATCGATCATTTCAAACCCATCAATGACGAGTATGGTCATTTAGCGGGTGATGAAGCGATTAAGTATGTTGCGGCGAGTATCACAGGGGCATTGCGTCGTCCATCTGATATCGCATGTCGCTATGGCGGTGAAGAATTTGCCCTGATTTTACCAAATACCGATAGCCAAGGTGCTAAGTTAGTATCTGAAACCATTCGTCAAAATATTGCAAAACATGCGATAAAAACCAGCTCTGGTGATGTAAAACTGACCATTAGCGCCGGCATATTTAGCAAGGTTGCCGATGCAAGCTTAGATCCAAATCAATATACCGACTGGGCAGATAAGGCACTCTATAGCGCCAAGCAGCAAGGTCGAAATCGTGTTTTTATTGCCGATTCAACCCAGTCACCCAAAGACCCCGAGGAGTTATAATGGCCCAATCAGGTTTAGATTTATTCCCATATTCACGCATGCGTCGTATGCGTAAAGACACTTTTTCACGCAAATTAATGCAAGAAAACGTACTTACAACGGCCGATTTAATTTATCCAGTATTTGTATTAGAGGGTAAAAGTCGTCGTGAAAAAATTGATTCTATGCCAGGAATTGAACGTCTTTCGATAGATTTACTTATTGAAGAGGCAAAAGAGCTTGCAGCACTTGGTGTACCTGCGATCGCAATCTTTCCAGTGACACCAGCAGATAAAAAATCACTTGAAGCAGAAGAAGCGTACAACCCTGAAGGTCTTGCACAGCGTACCGTTAAAGCACTCAAGCAAGCAGTACCAGAAATGGGCGTGATTACTGATGTTGCACTCGACCCATTTACGGTTCACGGTCAAGACGGCATTATAGATGAAGAGGGTTACGTACTAAACGACATCACAACAGACATTCTAGTTAAGCAAGCGCTGTCTCACGCCGAGGCAGGAGCAGATGTTGTTGCCCCATCAGATATGATGGACGGCCGCATTGGTGCGATTCGTGAAGCATTAGAAGATGCCGGTTTTATCAACACGCGCATTATGGCTTATTCGGCAAAATATGCTTCGAGCTACTATGGTCCATTTAGAGACGCAGTCGGTTCTGCCGGCAATTTAAAAGGTGCTGACAAAAAGACCTACCAAATGGATCCTGCCAATTCAGACGAGGCGATACGTGAAGTCGCATTAGATCTGCAAGAAGGTGCAGATATGGTGATGGTAAAACCTGGCATGCCTTACCTTGACGTGGTACGCCGCGTAAAAGATGAATTTGGCGTACCAACCTTTGCCTACCAAGTAAGCGGTGAATACTCGATGCACATGGCGGCTATCGAAAATGGTTGGTTAGCTGAAAAACCAATCGTTATGGAGTCATTACTTGCTTTTAAACGCGCTGGCGCCGATGGCATTTTAACCTACTTCGCTAAGAAAGCTGCGATTTGGTTAAATGAGAAAGACTGAAATAAAACATGAAAAAAGAGCGCCAGCGCTCTTTTTTCATTCTAATGCAGTAATAGAATTGCACCATAACACAATATAGCAAGTACCAATCCTACACCGGCTCGCTGAAGATAACTCACCCGCATTTCTCGCTTAATCCAATAAAAATACATAAACTGCAAAAAACAGGTTGCCGTTGCGCCAAAACAGGCAAATAGGCATAAATAAATCACTTGCAACATCGCTGTCTCAGCTCAAAATAAAAATTTATATCTAATAACTATAATGGCTAATCGTCACTAAACACAACGTTTTTAATTAAACCCCTTGTTTTTACTTGCTTAAACCAAAATCAAAGTCGGTATATAACTAAAAAGAATATAGCTAGATTTAAAGTTATTTTTTTCTTTCCATGCTCTTCTCTATGCTCCATGCTAAATATTTGCCTGTAACGCAATCAGCCTGATAACACAGCGCAAAATTATCGCTTTCTTAGGGGACAACACGTGGACTATTTTCCAATTTTTACCAAGCTTGAAAATAAGCCTGTATTAATTGTTGGTGGTGGTGATGTAGCACATCGCAAATGCCAAGCTATGCTGCAGGCTAACGCCAGCATTACCCTTGTTGCGCCTGAGTTTTGTGCGGAATTAATAGCGCTTAGTAACGCTAAAAAAGTAACCCTTATCCACGATTACTTTACTGAGCAACATGTTAACAACCAGAGCTTAGTTATTGCGGCGACAGATCTTGAAGCCGTTAATAAAGCCGTATTTGATGCCGCAGAAGAAAAGAATATTTTCGTAAATGTGGTTGATGATCAACCAAAGTGTAGCTTTATATTTCCATCGATTGTGGATCGCAGCCCAATCACCATCGCGATTTCGAGTGCAGGCAAAGCGCCGGTGCTTGCGCGTCGCTTACGTGAAAAACTTGAAACCATCATCCCACAGCATATTGGCCCATTAGCGCAGCTTGCGGGTAACTTCCGCGATAAAGTAAAAAGCCAATTAGATAGTTTTAGTAAACGCCGCATGTTTTGGGAAAAAGCATTTACTTCAGATGCAGTAGCGCAAGTAGCTAAAGGTGATATTACTGCTGCAGAACAAACCTTTGAAAACATCTTAGCTGGAGACAACCAATTGATCGGCGAAGTGTTTGTGGTCGGTGCGGGACCTGGTGATCCTGAGCTTTTAACGATTAAAGCACTGCAAGCAATGCAAACTGCGGATGTTATCGTATACGACTATTTAGTGTCTGACGAAATTATGGCACTAGTGCGTAAAGACGCAGAGTTGGTGTGTGTTGGCAAACGCTTAGGTAATCACAGCGTGCCGCAAGATGAAATCAACCAAATCTTGGTAGAGCTTGCTAAGCAAGGTAAAAAAGTATGCCGTTTAAAAGGCGGTGACCCGTTTATCTATGGTCGCGGCGGTGAAGAAGTACAAGCGCTGGCAAAGCACCAAATTGCGTTTCAAATTGTACCAGGCATTACTGCCGCAGCAGGCTGCTCGGCATATGCGGGTATTCCGCTAACGCACCGCGATCATGCTCAGGCAATTCAATTTGTCACAGGCCATTGTAAAAAAGAGGGCCAAGAACTTGATTGGCAATCTCTGGCAAAAGCAAATCAAACTCTCGCTGTTTACATGGGTGTAATTAAATCGCCGCATATTCAAGCAAAATTAATTGAATATGGGCGCGCACCTGAAACACCTGTAGCGATTATTGAGAATGGCACACGTAGAGAACAGCGTGTGGTAACAGGTGAACTCAATGACTTGGCAAATTTAATTGAACGCGAGCAAATTAAATCGCCAGCATTACTGATTATTGGTGAAGTAGCCAACCTTAGCAAAGAGCTTGCTTGGTTTGGTAATTCACAACAGCCACATTTGTCGAGCAGCCAGCTGCTCACCAATGCGGCATAAAGAATTTAGAATTAACTTTACGTTTTAGGACAAAATCATGGCATTAACCCATCTTCAGCAACTCGAAGCTGAAAGTATTCAAATTATCCGCGAGGTTGCGGCTGAGTTTGAAAACCCTGTGATGCTTTACTCAATTGGTAAAGATTCATCGGTGTTATTGCACTTAGCGCGCAAGGCTTTTTACCCAGGCAAAATTCCTTTTCCACTACTGCATGTAGATACCGATTGGAAGTTTCGCGAAATGATCGAGTTTCGTGACCGCTTAGCAAAAGAATACGATTTTGAACTAATTGTGCATAAAAACCCTGAAGGGATTGAGATGGGCGTTGGCCCGTTTACTCACGGTTCTTCTAAGCATACCGATATCATGAAAACCCAAGGCTTAAAGCAAGCGCTTGATAAGTATGGCTTTGATGCGGCATTTGGTGGTGCACGTCGTGATGAAGAAAAATCACGTGCAAAAGAGCGTGTATATTCGTTCCGTGATAAGAACCATCGCTGGGATCCTAAAAATCAACGTCCAGAGCTGTGGAGCAACTATAACGGCCAAGTCAATCCAGGTGAAAGCATTCGTGTATTCCCGCTATCAAACTGGACTGAACTTGATATTTGGCAGTACATCTACCAAGAAAACATCGAAATTGTGCCGCTTTACTTATCGGACAAGCGCCCTGTTGTTGAACGCGATGGCCTACTAATCATGGTCGATGACGAACGTATGCCACTACGTGAAGGCGAAGAGCCAGAGTTACGCTCTGTGCGTTTCCGTACTCTAGGCTGCTACCCACTAACAGGTGCGGTTGAGTCTGAAGCAAATACCTTAACTGGTATCATTGAAGAAATGTTGTTATCAACATCATCTGAGCGCGAAGGCCGTGCAATTGACCACGATTCGTCTGGTTCTATGGAAAAGAAAAAACGTGAGGGCTATTTCTAATGTCGACAGCAAATGAAGTAAGAGAATTAGGTATTGAGCAATACCTATCACGTCAACAAGACAAAAGCTTATTGCGTTTATTAACTTGTGGTAGCGTAGATGATGGTAAATCAACACTGATTGGTCGTTTGTTACACGACAGCCATCAAATTTATGAAGATCAGCTGGCTGCACTTCATAAAGATAACGAAAAAGTAGGTAATGCGGGTGAAGAACTAGACCTGGCACTACTTGTTGATGGCCTGCAAGCAGAGCGCGAGCAAGGTATCACCATTGACGTTGCTTATCGTTATTTCTCAACCAATAAGCGTAAGTTTATTATTGCTGATACACCAGGACACGAACAGTACACACGTAACATGGTGACCGGTGCATCGACTGCAGATTTAGCGATTATTCTGGTTGACGCGCGCTACGGTGTGCAAGTGCAAACCAAACGTCACAGCTTTATCTGTGATTCTCTGGGTATTAAACAGTTTGTTGTCGCAATCAACAAAATGGATATCGTAGATTTTGATGAAGCCGTTTACAACAAAATTCAGCAAGACTATTTAGACTTTGCAGAGCAGCTAAATGTAGAAGACATTCGTTTTATTCCAATGTCTGCCTTAAAAGGCGATAACGTTGTAACACGCTCTGAAAAAACGCCGTATTACACAGGTGCCCCGCTACTTGAGTTACTTGAAAACTCGCCTGCGGCTGCAGCTAATACCGAGTTTGAAGCACGTTTACCAGTACAACTAGTTACACGCCCTAACCTAAACTTCCGTGGTTTCCAAGGTACATTAGTTGCGGGTGAATTAACGGTAGGTGAAGCAGTAAAAGCACTGCCTTCAGGCAAAACGTCTACGGTAAAAGAAATCGTAACCTTTGATGGTAATTTAGAGCGCGCAGAAGCCGGACAAGCCGTTACATTAACACTTAACGATGAAATAGACATCAGTCGTGGTGATGTTATTGGGCCAGCAAATAGTACGGCCAAGATTTCAAACCGCCTGCAAGCAAAATTAGTATGGATGCACGAAGCTCCGTTAGTGCTAGGCAAAGAATACAATGTTAAGTTGGCAACTAAGAAAACAACTGCAAAAGTCGTTGCGATTGACCACACTATCGATGTTAACACGCTCGCACACGGTCAGGCAGACAGCCTACAGCTTAATGAAATCGCCATTGTTACAATTGAAATTGATGAGCAAGTGCTCGCTGACGCTTATGTTGCCAACCGTGAAACTGGCTCATTTATCTTGATTGATCGCTTATCAAACCTAACGGTTGCAGCTGGTATGATTGAACAAGTGCTTGATACTGCCGATACACAACAAGCACCATCTAATTTTAGTGCCTTTGAAGTTGAGTTTAATGCATTAGTGCGTAAACACTTCCCTCACTGGCAAGCAATTGATATTTCAAAGCTATAAGTATGTATCAGCAAGTCAACCTTAGCCTTATTATGTTCGTTTTAGTCGCCTGCCTATTTGGCACGCGACTAAAACCTGCGTGGGTTTTTGCTGGCGCAATTAGTGTAAGTTATTTAGCAGGCCTGATAAATTTAGAAGGCGTGCTAATTAACTTCACTAACCCATCGCTTATTACACTTGTGTTGTTGATTTTAATAAGTATTGGCATCGAAAAAACCGCGTTTATTCGTAAACTGTCAACTTCCTTAGCAAAAGGAAGCTTATCAAAGTCAGTCACTAAGTTAGGCTTATCGACCGCCTTTTTATCGTCTTTTACAAATAATACAGCCGTTGTCGCGAGCCTTATTTCTGCGGTAAAAGAAAACAAAACCCATGCTCCGTCAAAGCTATTATTGCCTTTGTCATATACGGCAATTCTGGGGGGCACACTCACTTTAATTGGCACGTCAACTAACCTTATTGTCAATGGCTTTGCCGTTGAAGCTGGTATGGAGCCTCTCGGCTTTTTTGACTTCACCTTGGTTGGTCTTGCGGTTTTAAGTGCTGGTTTAATTGCAATTTTGCTGCTATTAAAATTTCTGCCCAACTATCAAGAAGCGGACGATGAAGTCACGCCGTTTTATCTCGAAGGTAAAGTAAAGGCCAGCTCTAAATTAATTGGCAAAACGGTTGAAGAGAACGGTTTACGTGAATTAAAAGATATTTTCTTAGCCGAGATTATACGCGGTGAAAAGCGCATTGCCGCAGTAACGCCAAAGCAAGTAATTAAAGCTGGCGACATTTTACTGTTTTCAGGTGACTTAAAATCGGTGCCATTATTGAAGCAGTTCGATGGATTAGAAGTTATCCACGATAAACACGAAATGGCGGTTGAACACTTTGTTGAAGTAGTTATCAGTCATAGTAGTTCGTTGGTTGGTCAAACACTAAAAGATGCTAACTTCCGTAAGGAATTTAAAGCAGCAGTAGTGGCTATTCGTCGCGGCCATAGCCGCTTAGAAGGTAGCTTCGCCAATATTCAATTACAAGCTGGTGACAGCCTTATTTTAGCACCGAGCAGTGATTTCCAATCAAACAAAAAGCTCAAACGTGAATTTGTTTATATCTCCGGACTCGACTTACAAAGCCACCTCGATGAAAAACAGTCTCACTGTGTGTTTGCGGGTTTTATTGCGGTAATTGGTCTAAGTATTTTTGATATCGTGCCTCTGGTAAAAGGGCTAATTGTATTACTCATAGGCTTTATGTTGTGGGGCGTAGTCTCGGTCAGTGAAATAAAACGTCGTTTTCCAATCGAGTTAGTTGTTATCGTCGGCAGTGCCATTGGTCTTGCTAAATTAATGATCGATACCGGCGTGGCGACGCAAATATCAGAGTTTGTATTAAGTTTAGTTGGTCAATTTGGCCCGTATACAGCGCTTGTGGTTATATTCTTACTAACCCTACTGTGTACTGAACTTATCACCAATAATGCAGCAGCTGCGCTGTCGTTCCCTATCGCCTATTCATTAGCAATTGGCTTTGGCGTGAGCCCTCTGCCATTTATTATGGCTGTGGCGTTTGGCGCATCAGCTAGCTTTATTTCACCGTTTGGTTATCAAACAAATCTAATGGTGTACAGTGCAGGCAATTATCAAGTTAAAGATTACATTAAAGTTGGCATTCCAATGTCGCTGGTTTACTCCATTACGGCACTGATCTTTATACCTATTGTTTTTCCATTTTAATTAACGGATTGTAGAACCCATTATGAGTGACGAAAATATCGTTTGGCACAACTACCATGTTGAGAAATCAAACCGCATAGAGCAAAAAGGCCATAAGCCATGCGTTTTATGGTTCACAGGTCTTTCAGGTTCAGGGAAAAGCACCGTTGCTAACGCCCTTGAAACGGCACTTCATGAAATGGGAGTACACACATACTTGCTCGATGGCGACAATGTGCGTCATGGCCTTTGTGGTGATTTAGGATTTAGCGATGAAGACCGCCAAGAAAATATTCGCCGCGTGGGTGAAGTTGCTAAGTTAATGGTCGATGCAGGTCTTGTAGTACTGAGTGCGTTTATCTCACCATTTCAGGCTGAACGCAAAATGGTACGCGAGCTAGTAGATGACGGTGAGTTTATTGAAGTATTCCTAGATACCCCGTTAGCAGTGTGTGAAACGCGCGATCCGAAAGGTCTTTACAAAAAAGCGCGTGCAGGTGAGATTAAAAACTTCACCGGTATCGATTCAACCTATGAAGCACCAGAGTCACCTGAGATATCACTGGATACAGGCGCAAATACAGTTGCTGATTCAGTTAAGCAAATAATTGCTGAACTAAAACAGCGCAATATTATATAAGTTACTTTTTCTCGACTTGTTGTAGCAAGTCGAGAAATTTCTTCTCTACAAAGTCTTTTTCTTTTACTAGATGTGTTAGTCGTTCTTCCGCTTCTAACAATTTTTGCTGTAATTTTTTCGCTTCACCTGCATCAGTATTATCCGCACCTTGCGCCATTAACTGCTGAATAACTTGATCTTGTTCGGTCATTTGCTTTTTGTATTGCTGCAGCGCTCTTTTTAAATTGTTATTTTCGTCACTACTTGAAGTTGTTGAGGGGTTTGATGTTAGTTGCACGTATTCTCGTTCTAACTGTTCAAACTGCTCGCTGATTTTTTTGTTTTCTTTGGTTAAACGCTCAACTGTGTCGTACTGAGAGTAAAGTTTTTCGCGGGTAATTTTTAGCTTTTTCACACTGGAGTCTAAATCACCTTTCAGCTTATGAATTAATTTATGGGCTTTTTTTAAACGCGCATTCAAATCATCCATTGATGCTTTTTCTTCTTTACTGATGTGATCTGACGTCGATGCTTTAATATTAGCAAGTTGATTTTCTAGCCCTTGTTGCACACGAATTAACGCATCGAGTGTATCGCGGTTATCAGCGCTGTAATTGAGCGCCATCTCAATTGAATCTTGATATTCTGCGATCAATTTATCGTCGACATGCGAACCATTGCCACCCGCTTTATGTGCGAATTTTCTAAACTCTCGAAGAATCAACCATAAAATAACAAACCAACCCAAGAGAATAAGCAAACCTAGGTCCAGCGCGAGTATTTCTAAAACTTTGAATGAGGTTAAACCTGGGATATTCATAGCTTCTCCAGTAAGACAGTGAGTTAAGTATAGTCTTGATTATTTTTTGCGACTATACTGAATGAATTATCTACAATTGCAGATGTTAATTTTGAGAATACTTGTTGTAGACGATAGCAAAGCGACCCTTGAAATTGTAAGACGCTCGCTTGAAGGTTTTGGTTATCGTCATCTTTCAATAAAAAAAACAAATAATCCGATTGATGCACTTGCCATCATTGGGCAATGGCAACCTCATATTTTACTGACTGATTGGAATATGCCGGAGCTCAGCGGAATCGCATTAATAAAGGCGATTCGTAAGAAGCAGTTAAATACGCAAATCGGTATGATCACCACCATCGACGATACAAAGCAACTCCAACAAGCACAAAAAGCGGGAGCTGATTTTGTACTCAGCAAGCCATTTGATGACCAAGAGCTTTACGAAAAATTACTGCCTTTAGTGCAAGGCGCGGAGCAAAGCGAGATTATACTCGACGAGATAGAAGAACTTTCAGAAGGACTGGCACTGCCTAACCTTGATCAACTCGAAAAAAGCTTGGTAAAGCTCACATCTTCAGAATTAACAATAAACACTATCAAAGCACAGGTATTTGATGAATCTAAACTGCCCTGCATTATGGCGGTGTTTGAAGACTGTGAAACACAAAAAGTACGTTCAGTGGCCTTACTCGATATTTATGCCGCGTGTACCTTGGCAAAAAGCAACCCAAACGTAACAAATGGACATATTCAACGCGTTATTAAAACCAAACGCCCAAGTAAGTATGTGATGGAAACCAGTCAACAGATTCTGCAAAAGGTCGCTGTGGCATTTCTTGATCACCAAAGCCGAAAAAGTTTACGCTTAAAAAATACTAACTTTATCGACCAATCCTTTCCCAAATTAGAAAACCTCTACAAGACGCCCGCTAATAGGCGGCTTGATATCTCGATACAAATTCTCCCTTTGGCTCAGGGGCGAATAACTATCATAGGCTTCTAAACCGCTAGAAAAACAAAAAGGGCGCCGTTAGGCGCCCTTCTACATCTCAAATCAACTGCTTAGAACATCCAAGATGTTGGATTCTCGATTGGCTCGTTTTTGTCCAGCGCTTTAAGCCCTTTAACACAACGTACAATTAGCCAAACAAGGTAAAATAGAATGATTGCGAAACCGATTACAACAACAGAAAGAATTGTTCCAATCACAACATACAATAAACCAATCCAGAACGTACGGATTTGATACTGATAATGTGTTTGTAGCCATTCTGGTGCATCTTTTTTATTAACATATGCCATGATCACGCCGATCAAACCTGTAATACCTAAAATAATGCTCGCTAGGTAAAGTACATAGTTAATTTTAGCGCCATTTTTTGCCGACGCATCTTGCTTTTCGTTAGTTTCAACTACCTGGTCAGTCACCTTTTATCTCCTTATGATGAACTTATTTGTTGCCAGAATGCTTAATTTACAAGCATCTGAAATTATTGCAATAAGAGAATCACTGGGCGGAGCTGTTAAGATAAAAAACTGTCTGAAAAACAGTAAACTATAATTCTACTGCTTACTTGGATCGATATACAGACAACACATAATTTAGCTTTGTTGCACTGTACATGCGTGGCTTTATTGCAACAACTAAAGGCAGCAATATCACTCACCTTAGTCGTAACTTAATTCAAGCTTGCCTTAATAGTACTCATATCACGCAAATATATTTATTAAATCAACAGCGCGTATTGACCCAAATGGTCTTTTTTATGCTTGTTCTCGCTATACATGTGTAACAAATTATTTGTTATGACCCAGCACTAAAAAATTAACCTTTTTGCTCCTTTTTACATTTTTAACTAAATAACCTAAGACAGTCGGATTGATTTAAATGGCGAACGGAATTTAATTGCAAAATAAGCAACAATATTAATGTGAATACCTGTGTTTTATTATGCAACTTGTTAATCGATTACTTTTTAAACAGAGAATTCCTACATACTTGCTTACAGCGCATCATAGTTTTCAAACACACTTGTGAAAATTTTAAGTTACCTTTTCAGTGCACTTTACCCAACGCCACATTAAAGGACACGAAAATGAAAACACTATTAATTACAGCAGGAGTCGCACTACTCTCATTAACTAGCGCACCATCTTTTGCACATAGCAAGCAAGTAGTTACAACAGACTCGTCAGCAGACTCAAGCCTTTGCGCTGCAATTATTAAAGATAAACCAGTGGTTATTACTAAACGCTTAAAACAAGCAAGATTGCGTAAACATCAAGCTAAAGAGGTGCTGTTTTGTAATGGCCTTTCCCTTTCTGAATTTGCACAAAAGCACAATTCATACAAAGCGATTGCCCACTTAAGGCTTGAACCAAGCCAAGAGCAACTGGCAAACAACAACATTGTAAAATAAATGTTAAAAAGCTTCTTGCTTTTGTAAAGCAACATAACTAATCTTAGTTATGACATCCCAATCCAATAACTAAAAGGCGAGCAATTAATGTTTGCCTTTTGCTTTTTTAGCCACCGTTAAGATAGCATAGCTAAATACAGCTTACAGAAGTCTTGATATGCTTGATTTAAATACCCTTTACATTGTTAGTGGCGTTGTTTTATTACTCTCGTGGTTTATTTGCTTTCAAGTTTGGCGAGAAAATAAAAGCGTCGATGGGGCGTTTACCAATCTGCTTTTACCGAGCTTAATGTTACTGGCTCTGTTTAGTTATTCTCTCTATTTATACCGCGTTATCGATATCAAAGCGGGTATTGCAAGTTTAATCATTCTTAGCTGCTCGATATTAAGTATTCATTGCCTACAGCGTTTTTTTGCGATTAACAGTATCGCTATAAAGCTATTTAACCTGGTGACTGTGTGCTGCATCATCATGTTTTCTTGGTATACCTATGGTGAATCAAATGCACAAAGCCGGTTACTAATATTTAACCTTCAGCGGTTTCTTGAAGGCGTTATGATCCTTTGGATTATGTTCACAATGGATACGTCAAATCACCGCTTCTCTAAACATATTTATTTATGCCATGCGCTTATTTTTATTACTGTTTACCCAATTCGTACTTACTACCTTATGCCGCTAGGCACACCCGAATTATTTAAACATGAATGGTTTGCCATCGGTGCTATGGTTACTGGTATTGTCAGCCCATTACTTTACGCATTGGGTATGGCCTATTTGTGCAGTGAACGAAAAGCCCTTCATTTTTCAGCCCTGAAAGATAAAGCCCAACAAGATGCGGAGCTACGTGGTTTATTCTTAAGTACCATGAGCCATGAAATAAGAACCCCACTTAACGGCATTATGGGTAGCGCTCAATTAATTTTAAACCAATCACCTAGCGCCAAAGTGAAACCTTATTGTGAAGCAATCATCAACTCGTCAGAATCACTCAACTTACTAATTGGCAAAGTACTTGATTACGCACGTTTAGAACAAAATGCTGAAACAGGAACTGAGGAAGACATAGAATTAACACCTTGGCTCGAAAACTTATGTTTGTTATATCGCCCTCTCGCTCAACAAAAACGCATAGATTTCAAGCTCAACAATAACTTACCTAAAAAAGCTTGCTATTACTTTGACCAACAAAGCGTGCGCCAAGTACTGATTAATTTACTCGGAAATGCGATTAAGTTTACTGACACAGGCCAAGTTACACTGTCAGTTGAAGTTTTATCTAAAGCGCCACTAGAGCATATTGTAAGATTTACCGTAACAGATTCAGGCCCAGGCATTGCGGCATCAGAAATTGAACAATTAAAAGAGCCTTATGTACAAAGTGAGGCTGGAAAGATAAAAGGTGGCACTGGCTTAGGATTAGCAATAAGTGAGCGATTACTTAATAAAATGCAGAGCGAGCTCAATATTGAAAGTACACTCGATTTAGGTAGCCGTTTTAGTTTTGATATTCGCTTTAGTCTTGGTGAGCTAAGCCTTGTTGAACAAACCAAAGAAAAAGCCGATACTCTTACTGGGTTATCTGTATTACTAGTTGAAGATCTTCCGTTAAATCAAAAGCTAGCAATTGAGTTTATGGCTATGGATCAACACCAAGTCACACTGGCAAGTTCCGGTGAAGAAGCAATTAAAATACTACAACAACAGGCATTTGACTTAGTGTTACTCGATATGAATTTACCCGATTTCTCAGGTCAGGAAGTTGTAAAGAAACTAAACGACATTGACCATATCAATTCTCACACGCCAATTTTAGCGTTTACCGCTAGCTTAAGCCCGGACGAGGTAAAAGAGTATTTAACGCTCGGCATCAAAGATATTGTCGGCAAGCCAATTAAACTCGAAAAGCTGCGCCAAGCCATATTTAACTCGCAACAGCAGTCTTTTTCACAAGCTAGCCAGAATGTCGAAGACATATTATTTGATGCAAACGCAGCACAAAGCCTAAGTGCATCTTTTGCGCAAGAAGAGTTTAACGCCATTTACGATGAATTTATTATGTCGTTGCGCGACAAACTAGCACGCTGCGAAACAGGTTTTGAAAAACAAACGGATGAAACAATTCGCACCTTACATCGCTTAGCCAGTACAGCATTGCAACTAGGCTTTAACCGTTTCGGATTGGCGCTAAAACAAAGTGAGCGAGACTTACTAAATAACAAGTTAGTATTTGATAACGAGTATTTAAAGCAACTTTGGCAACAAAGTCTAACAAGTTATTTAAAGTACGCGCGCGAGCAACTCTAAATTTAATAACCAATAAATTCATAGAGTTAGTTAAATTTAAATATAAAATAGATATAAAAACGAGCAATAAAGAGTTGCGTGTTCGCCACTGCTTCGCCACGCTAGTCATTGACTAATAACCATATAAGAAAATGTTATGACTCAATCTTGGTTTGCTGTTTCTGCACTTATCAGCATCGCCTTTTCAGGCGCACTCAGTGCATCCACGCTATATAACGATGGCCCGTATCTGTTTTATAACAAGAATAAAATTGAGCGCATTGATATCGTTGCCAATCAAAAAAACGTGTCAGAGTACACTGGCCCGCTGACAATAACGCCAACCTTTAACGTAAATCAAATAGACAGCTTCCAGGGTGTCGAAAAGATTGCGGCAATTAGCGATATTCATGGGCAGTTTGATATTTTCAAAACCTTGTTAGTAAATAATAAGGTTATCGACCAATCTCTAAATTGGTCTTTCGGTAAAGGACATTTAGTGATTACCGGTGATATTTTCGACCGTGGCGATACTGTAACTGAAGCGCTGTGGTTAATTTATAAATTAGAACAACAGGCATTAGCGGCCGGCGGAAAGCTCCATTACTTGCTAGGTAATCACGAATACATGGTACTACGTGACGATCAACGTTATTTGCACCCTAAATATGTGCATGCAGTATCGCACTTTAATAACGACTTACGTCAGCAATACAGTAACAATAGCGTATTAGGTCGCTGGCTACGCAGCAAGTCGACCATCATTAGTATTAATGGTTTTATTTTCCTACACGGTGGCATTCACCAAGACTTCTTAGATCTTAAACTGAGCTTAGAACAAGCCAATAGCGAGTTTCGCAAAACCATTGGTTTAGGCAAAAAAGCATTAAAAGAAAACCCAACGTGGCTAACACTACATGGCAGTAACGGCCCTATTTGGTACCGCGGCTACTTTAGAGATGACGCGCTCAACGCTTCACAAGTCGATGCCGTTTTATCACAACTTAATGCCAAAAAGGTTATTGTAGGGCACACCTCAATGCCAACCATTGAAACACGCTTTAACAGCAAGGTCATCGCGATTGATAGCTCAATCAAGCGAGGAGAAAAAGGCGAAATATTGCTTTGGCAAAATACCGAATTCAAGCGTGGTTTAATGTCGGGTGAGCAAAAGCCATTGCAATAAGCTTGCGCGAATTTATAAATATGGCAAGATGTTAAGTCATCCTAGGCCTTAAGGCTTTTTTATTTGAGTTCAGGTATTTACAATACATACTCAAGTGTTAAGAGTGGCAAAATGAATTTAGCGAACACCAACAAAACAAAAAAATGGCTTACACTACCCTGCACTTTATTGCTAGCGCTAAATTCATCATTTTTAACAGCCAGTGAGGACAATGACTTATTTAGCCTCTCATTAGAACAACTGCTTAATGTCGAGGTCTCTTCTGCGTCTCTAACTAAAGAGACACTGAGTGAAGCGCCTGTTCCGGTCACCGTAATTACCGCAAATATGATTTCGCAATCGGGTGCACGCAACATTAAAGATTTGCTAGTTACGTATGTACCAAACATTACCCATGTTGAAGACCAAAATGAGCCTAACACTGCAGCGCGTGGGGTATTTACGTCTTCACAACAAAAAATATTGTTCTTAATTGATGGCCACAGGCTAAACAGCCGAAGCTACTCAATGGCTTCACCCGACTACGCCATTAGCCTCGACAAAATAAAACAAATAGAAGTGCTAAGAGGGCCGTCGAGTTCAATTTATGGCAATGTGGCGCTCACAGCCACCGTCAATATCATTTTAAAATCAGCTGCAGAGCTCGAAAACTCAAAACTAGCCGTAACAATCGGGGATCAAGGGCATAAACAAGCTAGTTTAACCTATGGTAAACAAGGTGATAGCTGGGATTTGCTGGCATGGACACAAGCGTTTTCCGCAGAAGGTGAAACACTCGCAATCTCCCCACAAGACAATTACTCGCCCAACCCGATTGCTGATGCACATGCAAACCTAGGTGCTTATCAAGACACCACTACATATGATATTGGCGCTAAATTTAACTACCAAGATTGGCGCTTTTTCGCCAACACCAGAAGCTCACATTATATTGAGCCCTTTTCTGCCGGTGGTATTAGCGGTGAAGGATATAATTACGATGAAATCAGAAAATATAAGGGAACAGGGCCAGGTCTTGGCTATACTGCATCGCACTTCAATGTAACCCACAGTGGTACTTTATTTAATTGGCAATGGCATCAAGAGCTTTATTTTGACCAAAATGAAATAGATTCAGTGGTTGTGATTACGCCAGCGGCGAATAACACAGCCAGAGTTTATTGGCAGGAGCGCTCTTCAGGGTTATTAACTCACCTCAGTAAACGTATTGGTAAATGGGATTATTTGCTCGGTTTACAGCTAGATCATATGAAAGTAACCGATTCTGATTTCAAAGCATCGCTAAATGGTGAAGATTACCTTCCGGCTGACCAGCAAACACCACTATTAAAAGAAAGCAGCGAATCTATTTATTCAGTATTTGCACAAGTTAAATACCGATTGTCAGAACGTTGGCTAGCAAACGCAGGTGCAAGGTACGATCAAAAAAATCGTACTGGTAGCGATAATATTGACGATTTTAGCCCACGTTTGGCGATTATTTACCAAGGGGAAAACGGCTATAATTTTAAAGCGTCTTATGCCACTTCGTTTGTCGACGCAACCTATTGGAACCGCTTTAGTACGTTAAGCTCATTTCGTGGTACGCAAACACTTAAACCCGAAAAGCTCGCCTCATTACAACTGACACCTAGCATAAAGCTACCTGAACATCAGTTTTATGGCGCCGTTAACGTATTTTACAATCAGCTCGATGACTTTATCTTTCGCGATAACTATGCTGGTGCAAATGAACCCAATTATTCTAATGCCGGCGAGTTAACAACTTGGGGCGTAGAGTTAGAATCTCGTATTACCAAGCGTAATATTACATGGCATGCAACTTTGGGTTATCAAGCGGTTATTGACTCTGAACGCTTTGCCACGAGCGGTGATGATATTAATAATGTACCTAGCATCACGGCAAACTTAGTTACCAGCTGGCCAATTTTTGAAGATGCTAATGCAAGTCTCACTGTGCGCTACATTGGTGAGCAAACATCACCCATTCATATTATTTCGAATGGCCAAGAAATTAGCGATCCTTATCCAAATCAAGGTGCTAATTTCAATGCGCCTAATTATAAAGTCGATGACGTTATATTACTCAACGCAGCCCTTGACTATCAGTTAAGTAACAGCCTAAACCTCGCATTAACTGCGCATAACTTACTGGATGCCGAGTATCAGCAAGGAGGCACAACATTACACCCATACCCGCAGGCAGGACGCAATGTTCGCGCAACATTGAGTTATGAGTTTTAACTCACCAAGATTTAGAAAACAGCCATTAACCGCCATCACCCGCTGATACACTGCCCGACGCCGCAATAGCTGCTGTTGTCGCCGCCGTGGTTGCTGCAGTGGCAGCTGCATTACCCGCAACAGTACCGCTAACAGACGCTGCATGATTACCGACATCGATAATACATGTGCCGTAACCCAAGCCTTTTAGCGAATTAGTCCATATCTGTTCACCTGTGGCTTTATCTAAACAGAATAAATGACCGGAAGAAGATGCATACACCTTGGTATTATCGCTGCTTACTACAGTAATTGTGCCTGATTTTAACTTTTTACGCCAAAGCTCACTGCCATCGTCTTTATTAATTGCAACGACATGTCCATTTATACCCAAAATAAGATAATTCATAAACCCTCCGTTTAGTGTTAATACCAGCTTGCGTGATTTCTTTAAAAAAGCAAAGACCATTCAACACTGCCATTCTCCACTCATCATTAAATCTGTTATTTCATGTTAAAAAACGTTAAATTGAAGCCAGTTAAACAGGAGATGCAATTATGGAACAGTTTGATATTACGATAATAATTGGCTTAGCTGTCGTATTTATTATTTTAGCCCTAGGGGTGAAAATGGTGCCGCAAGGCTACACCTATACGGTAGAGCGTTTTGGTAAATACACCCGTACTCTACCACCTGGCCTTCAGTTAATTATCCCATTGGTAGATACCATTGGCCGTAAACAAAATATGATGGAACAAGTACTTGATGTACCACCACAAGTAGTCATTTCATCAGACAACGCACAAGTTACTACCGATGCAGTATGTTTCTATCAAGTACTTGACCCAGTTAAAGCATCGTACGAAGTAAATGACTTAGAACGCGCTATGCGTAACCTAGTAATGACCAATATCCGTGCAGTTCTGGGTTCGATGGAGCTTGATGAAATGCTTTCGAACCGCGATCGGATTAATGGTTCACTGCTGATAAAGGTAGATGAAGCAACCGATCCTTGGGGTGTAAAAGTAACCCGCATCGAAATCAAAGATATTGCACCACCGATGGACTTAGTGGATGCCATGGCGCGCCAAATGAAAGCCGAACGTGAAAAGCGTGCCAATATTTTAGAAGCTGAAGGTGAGCGTGAAGCAGCAATTAAGGTTGCCGAAGGCCAAAAACAAGCTGAAATTTTAAAAGCGGAAGGTCAATTAGAAGCAGCTAAACGCGAAGCAGAAGCACGTGAACGTTTAGCGGCAGCAGAAGCCGAAGCGACTCGCTTAGTGTCTGATTCAATTCAAAATGGTGATTCACGCGCTATTAATTATTTCATTGCACAGAAGTACATGGAATCACTCGGTAAATTAGCCGAATCAGATAACAACAAGGTAATGATGATCCCGCTAGAAGCAAGCAATATGCTCGGGTCGATTGCTGGTGTTGCTGAAATTGCAAAAGAAGCCTTCGGCAAGAAATAAACTATATAAACATGTATACTTAACAACAGCACAGCTTGCCGCTGTGCTGTGTTTTAGGAGCAGTTATGATTTCGGAACTATTAAATAATTTAGAACCATGGCACTGGTTATCACTCGGCTTATTGCTGCTTGGTGCCGAAGCATTAGGTGCATCTGGTTTTTTACTCGGTACGGCCATTGCTGCTTTTTTGCTTGCGATTATTAACGCGTTATTTGCAGAACTAAGCTGGCAAACACAAATTATTTTGTTTGCACTGTCTGCGCTTGGTTTTTCTATCGCGTACTGGAGATACTTTAAAGAATTTAACAACCGTTCTGACCACGGCCCACTTAATCAACGCGCAGCCAGCCTGATAGGCCGCGAACTGGTAGTTGAGCACGACTTAAGCGGCGGACATGGCCGTATTCAAATAGGCGATACGTTTTGGAAAGTGACATTTGAAGGTCAGATAAATAAAGGCAGCCGTATCAAGGTTGTCGATGCTGATAGCATGTGCCTGCAAATTACTACAGTTAACTAAACTAACCTGCACTCGGGATAAATTACATTTCGTGAACAAAATACGATTGGCAAAATTTATTGCCGATGCTGGCGTGTGTTCAAGACGCCAAGCTTCTCGCTTAATTGACAATAACTGTGTGCTCGTCAATGGTCGCCCAGCAAATCATATTGACCATGTTGATGCCAGTGATGTTATTGAGGTCAACGGTCAGCAGGTTAAAGCGCTTACAACAAAGTCCTATTTCGCAATTTATAAGCCAATTGGCGTTGACTGCAAGCTTATTGAGAGCGATCCCACTAGCCTAGTGCATTTACTGCCAAAAGAAATCAGGCTGTTTCCTATCGGACGCTTAGATAAAGACTCTCACGGCTTATTACTGCTTACAAATGACGGAGAGCTGTGCCAACAACTCAATCATCCCGACTTTGATAAAGAAAAAGAGTATATCGTCACTACAAGCAAACCTATTACCGATGAGTTTTGTCAGCAAATGATGAGTGGCGTGCCTGTAAAAGGCGTTATTACCCGCTGCTGTGAGGTTGAGCAAATCAACGAAACACAATTTCGTATTATATTAACGCAAGGGCTAAACCGTCAGATCCGCCGCATGACAAAATATTGTGGTAATTATGTGGTTGATTTAAAGAGAATAAGAATAGCAACTTTATCACTTGCCGAGCTTAATCTAGCACCCGGCAAGTACTGTGAAATAGCGAAAGCCCAAATTATTTCCTGAATCGAACATACATATAAAGACTTGCTATCAAACCACCTGGTAGTAACGCTTTTTCCATACCATTCATCGCTAGATAAGCCATAGTGCCAATAAAAAATACCGTCGTTACAATTACGTCTAAGTATTCCCAAGAAAGCTCTAAAAATTTATTGGTATTCATAACAATTCCTTGCTGTTGTGCTAAACCAAATCAGGGGTTGATTCAAACATTAATAAAAAAGAATAAGCTTTATATAAGCTGGGTGTAGCTTAGATTTTTTGGCCGAAAAAACTTTGATCTAGAATAAAAAATAGACGAGCTAAGAAAAAATAAGCCGCAAAACTTGCGGCAAATCAACAATAGCATTGTGTGGAAAATATGTAGCAATGAGCGAGCTACAAAACCAAGTATAAAGCAGCTATAAAAAACTGCCTGCGGCATAATGTCGCACTTTTAATGAATTTTTTTCACATCCATAGTAATTCACCGACCTAGCCTAGTAATACCTGTTACTATGCCATTTTGTTGATTAAGGTACTTATTAATGCTTTGGGTCTTCTTTACTGTGTTAGCAGCATTTATGCAAACGTTTCGCAATGGCCTGCAAAGTAAGTTAAGTAAAGATGTCAGCACGCTCGGTGTAACCTTAGCGCGTTTTTTATTTGCCACTCCGATAGCGCTTACCTATCTTATTTTACTCTATCAATTTGAACCAATCGCTCATCCCGAGTTTAACCGTCAATTCATAAGTTATGTTGCCATTGCTGCAGGCATGCAAATCCTTGCGACAGCACTTATGGTGGTTTTATTTAAACAACAAAATTTCGCAATCGGTGCTGGGCTGGCAAAAAGTGAGGCGCTTGTTGCCGCTATTTTAGGTGCATTATTTTTTGGTAGTGCACTTACACCGCTCGGTTGGTTTGGCGTGTTGGTTGGCGCTTTGGCGGTATTTGTTTTAAGTGGATTAAAGTTCAATCAAGGCTTTCAATTAAAAACCGTGCTCATTGGTTTGAGCTGCGGCAGCGCATTTGCTTTAACCTCTCTTTCAGTACGTGAAGCCAGTATTGCCCTTGATTTACCATTCCCACATAGCGCTGCATGGGTATTACTCTGGGTATTAACACTGCAAAGTATCATGTTAATTGCGCACATTGGGATAAAAGAAAGGCATACATTTAGCAAATTAAAACAGCACTTGCCCACCACATTCGCCATTAGCGTAACGAGTTGTATTGGTTCAATCGGCTGGTTTAGTGCAATGAGTTTACAGTACGTCGCGTATGTTAAAACGCTGGGGCAAATAGAAGTACTGTTTACTATTTTACTTGCGATATTTTGGCTAAAACAAAAACCGAGCAAAAATGAGTTGCTCGGTTTAATACTCATTGCCCTCGCTGCCATTTTAGTAATGTGGCAATAGCACGTTAGAGGGAAACTAAATCAATAAACTAAATAACCAATTTTTCGCCAGCAGATAAGCCCGAGATAATAATCACCAGATTATTATCAAGCTGCTGACCTAAACGCACAAATCGCTCGCTTACTTGATTGTTTTCCAGTACCGATACTTTTGATAACTGACCAAATTGCTGAATATATTGCTTATCAATTGCGATAACATCGCGTGTGGCCTTATCAATACCCACCTTGGCATACATCCCCGGCATCAATCCCGAACCATCAAGGTTATTACCAGCTAAATCGAGTTTAACTTCAAAGCTGCGAGCTGCACTGTCAGCAAGCGGTACAATTTCACTGATCCGCGCCGTTCTTACTTGCTGCAATGCCGATAGTTCCACTTGCAACGCTTGACCTAAGGTTAGGGTTACCGCTTGGCTTTCAGGAATATAACTACTAATTTGAATGCTGCTCGGATTGTAAAGCGCGACAACGGCTTGCCCCGGATTCACTAAATCCCCGGGCTCAACTATACGATCAACCACTTTACCTGCTATCGGTGCAATGATCTTGCTGTAAGCTAGCGTTACATTAGCCTGATCACGCTGCTGCTCGTAACTTAGTTTGGTTGCTCGTAATTGATCAAATGTAGACTGCACAGAGTCCAGATCATTAACAGAGATCAACCCCTGCTCACGAAGCGCTTTATTACGTTTTAATTGTAACGACGCTTGCGTTAATTGTGCAGAAACGGCTTCGACCTGTGCTTCAATTTGACGCACTTGCGCTTTGAGATCTTGGTTATCTAGCTCAGCAATCACATCACCTGCTTGCACCATATCGCCAGCACGAACATTTACTGAGGTCACATTTGCCAAAATACGACTCGCTACTTGTGTGTTTTGCTTTGCGATAAGGTTGGCTGGCAACCAAAGCCTATCGGTATAAGCGTAGGGTTCAATAGTGATAGTTTGCACATTTTGTAATTGAGGTGATACGGTACTCGGCGCAATTTTGTCGCTGAAACCACCCGCCATCATGATGATCATTGCCACTAACGCGAGAATTGCAACAACCGGAATTAATAACGTTTTTTTTGTCATGATTTATTGCTCCTGAGCTTCTTGCGCGCTGTTTTTTGTGTCGTCGAAAACCAGATAGTAAACAGCAGGCACAATGATCAAACTGAATAAGGTAGAGGAAATAATGCCAAAGATAATCGCTAGCGCTAAACCACTAAATACGGGGTCAAGAATAATCACTAAATTACCAAGTAATGTGGTACCAGCCGTGAGCAACACTGGGCGCATGCGCACACTGCCTGCCATTAATAGCGCTTCTTTTATTGCAGCACCTTGTGCACGTGCAGCGCTTATAAATTCAACCAAAATAAGTGAATTTCGAACCACAATACCGGCCAACGCTATCATGCCAATCATCGCTGTTGCGGTAAACAAAACAGGTTCTGGGCTCGCTGCAATCTCTCGCTCACCAAACTGATTCATTAACCAAAAACCCGGCATAATACCAATAACAGTCAGGGGAATAGCTGACATAATAATACCCGACAACGCGTAAGAACCGGTTTGTAAGCGTAAAATAAAGAAGATCCCCGTGAGTGCAAAGGCAAACGCAATACCCATATCTCTAAATACGCGCGCTGTTATTCTCAACTCGCCTTCACCGCTCCACGTAAGCCAAGTTCCTTGTGGTATTGACCACACATCACCACCACCGTTATTAAGATAATGACGGTCTTGCCAAGCAACCTGAGTTGTTTGCTGGTCGCTAAGTTGCTCGCGTTGATCAGCATTAATATCTGCAACCACTTCCGCAGGCGTGCGGCCATTTAACTCGGCGGTGACATAAATCACTGACTGTAAGTCTTTACGGAAAATAGGCTGAGTAACGTTCAACGTTTGGTACTGGCCTAATTCACTTAAGGCAACTAATGGTTGCGGTGCAGCTTCTAAACCAAGCCCTAAATCGGTTTGCGCAATGCCCTCTCGGCCACGAATATACAGACCATCAAGCTCACTAGCTTGGCTGCGCGTTTGATAAGGTATGCGTAATTTTATTGCCAGAGGCTCAGCTTCATATTGATTGGCGATACTGCCCGCCTCTACGCCGAATCCTGCAATCATTAATGTGTGTTTAATATCTTCCGTTGCGATACCAGAAAGTGCGGCTTTTTCTTTATCTACCACAAAGCGATTAATCTGTTGCTTTGCCTGCATTGTGGTATCAACCTCCACTACATGTGGCTCACTTGCTAAACGCGCCGCGATATTGCGTGCCGCTAATTGTTGCTGTTCTAATGCGACAAATGGGTCACGATATACTTCGGCAACTAACGTTGATAACACCGGTGGGCCAGGTGGTACCTCAACAACTTTTACATTCACGCCATCTTTATTAAATGGCGCAAGTAATTCTCGTAAGCGCAAGACGACACCATGAGATGGATGCTCTCGTTCACTTTTATCTACCAGCAATACGCGTATTTCCGCGAGGTTCTCTCGTGTACGCATATAGTATTGGCGAACCATACCGTTGAAGTCGATTGCGCTGGGCTCACCGACATAAACGGCAACCGCTTTAACTTCCGCAACACGCTTTACTTGCTGCGCAATTTCGCCAGAGAGCGCTGCACTTTGCTCTAAACTGGCTGATTCAGGTAAGTCGATAAGTATTTGCACTTCATTTTTATTATCGAAAGGCAATAACTTGAGCGGCACAGTGCGAAAAACAGGTAGTAATGCACTGGCAATAAAAAGCCCCAGCGTTAACCATAATGCTGTTTTAGCTCGCGATTTCGACGCTAGAATTGGCGCTAAAATTTTATGGTAAAGGTCGCCACTAGTACTATTTTCTTGTTGTTTAGTAGAATCTTTAAGTAATTTACTTGCTAACCACGGGGTGACGAATAACGCGACCAAAGTAGACACAATCACACTAACGGGCACATTAAACGCCATCGGTGCCATATAAGGTCCCATCATCCCGGTAATAAAGGCCATTGGCACAAACGCCAACACTATCGTTACCGTAGACATTATTAGAGCGGGGCGAATTTCGCTCATAGCGGCCACTATCTGACTTGTTTTATCGTCGCCTTTTAGCATAAAACGTTTAATGTTATCGATGCCGGTAATTGGGTCATCTACCAGCAAACCCAGTGATAGAATCAACGCAAATAAGGTGACTCGGTTAATGGTGTAACCAAAGGCCATATCCAAAATAAGTGTTAAGCCATAACAAATCGGCACAGCTAAACCAACAACAATGGCAGATCGCCAACCTAAAAAAACACCGATAAATACCACTACAGTAAATACTGCGAATGCTAATGACGAAACAAGGTTATTAACCTTTTCATTTGCCGTTTCACCATAGTCTCTCAGCACTGCAACGTTGACATTTTTGGGTATCAGCTGCCCTTTTAACACATTAATACTTTCTAGTACTTTGTTGGCAAGGTTAACAGCATTGCTGCCTGCTTGTTTCGCAATACTAATCGTCACCATGGGGTGATCGGCTGAATTGGCATTTGCCTCGCTATACCACTGATAACTTGTTGCTTCGCTTGGTCCATCTTGAATCGTTGCAACATCCGATAAATACACGGGCTTACCGTTTATTACGTTTACCACCAAATGATTTAATTCATCGCTTTGCCTGAATACATCACCCACCTCAAGCACTACAGATTCGCTATTCGATACCTGCACACCAACCGCTGCTAATTGGTTTGATACGTTAATCGCGTTATAAACATCCATTACGGTTGTATTAAAGGCAGCAAGATTAGTGGTATTTAAGTAAACTTGCACGCTGCGCTGGCGACCACCAATAACCTCTACTTCAGAGGTATCGTCTATCGCTTGTAAGTGAGTTGAAACTTCTTGTGCAATGCGGCGTAATTCATAATCATCATAAAGTTGCGGCTGCTCACTCCATAAGCCGAGCATCATAATAGCCACATCATCAACTTCAATTGGTTTTACTTGCCAATTCGCCACTATACTCGGTATAGAATGTTGATTGGCATACAATTTATTGTAAGTGTTTAAAATTGCTTTTTCGCGGTCTTCGCCTACATAAAAACGTAACGTAACGGTTGTTCCACCGGTTTGTGTTACTGAGTAAACATGTTCAACACCTGGAACTTGCGCTAACAGTTTTTCAAGGGGAATGGTTACTTGTCGTTCCACTTGATTGGCATTGATATTTGGCACCGATACCAGAATGTCCAACATAGGTACCACTATCTGTGGTTCTTCTTCTCGCGCGGTGAATTTAAGCGCTAACAAGCCACTTAACAAAGCGAAAATAAAAATCACCAGTGGAATACGCCCTTGCAGTGAACTTGCAACTAAACGATCAATTGGGTGTGATGTGCTCATGACCCTATCCTTGCTATTCAGGCTGACAAAACATATCGTAAAGCGCGCTTAACATGGCGCTCACTCGCGGATCGACAATACGATAATAAATAGTTTGCGCTTCACGACGCGTCTCTACTAAGCCCGAGTTACGTAAACTCGCTAAATGCTGTGACAATGCAGATTGCGCCAATGGTACAGCTTGATTCAACTCGCTAACACTTAGCTCACCTTGATTTAATGTACACAAAATCATTAAGCGATTTTTGTTTGCCATCAATTTTAAAAACTGCTCTGCTTCTGCTGCATTTTCAAGCATTTTGTCCATATCTAACATCATAGGCGTCAATTCTTTATTCTCAAATTTGAGCAAAGTATAAGCTGTTATATTAGAAAAGTCTAATATTAGAATTTACTAATTTAGGTTTTTCTAATATATTTAAATGCAACTCCACTTTTAAGTAGGTTATTCGAATGAAAGTAAATGATGCACTAAGATTAATTGCCGGTGTGATGCTGATAGTGTCACTGTTACTAACGCACTTTGTGCACCCAAACTGGATCTTTTTCATGCTATTTATCGCTGTTAATTTATTACAATCAGCGTTTACTAAGTGGTGCCCAATGATGACGATACTTCGTAAATTTGGCTTGGAGGATTAACTGTGCTGAAGACTATTCCAGATCTTATTGAACTTGCATCTGAACATGTTGTAAAAATGGATGCTGCACAAGCAAAAAGTGAAATTGCCAAAAACAATGGCTTACTTATTGATGTGCGTGAACCCGCTGAACACGCAATTAAAAATGCCGTAGGTGCTGTTAATATTCCCCGTGGCGTGCTCGAAATGAAGTTGGTTGAAATTGAAAAAGACGCAGAACGACCAATTTACTTGCATTGTGCAACGGGCGGGCGTGCTACTTTAGCGGCAGAACAACTGCAACGTATTGGTTATAACAAGGTAACAGTGATCAGCTGCAAAGCTGAAAATGTATGTGATACGTTTTGCTAAAGCACAAAAAAGGCTTCCAATCGGAAGCCTTAATTTAGCTAATAAGCTGTAGTTTTTAATTACGCTTGGTTAGGTACAATTTGTACTTCAACACGACGGTTTTTGGCTTTACCAGAAGCGGTTTCATTGCTCGCAACTGGACGCATTTCACCGTAGCCAACAACAGATAAACGCGCTTGCATAATTGACTGGTTAACTAAGTATTGCTGCACACTGCGTGCTCGGCGCTCTGATAACGTTTGGTTATAACTTTCACTACCACTGCTATCAGTATGCCCTTCAATGCTCAAAAACGTTTTATCATAATGGCTCAGTACATTCGCAATTGAATTTAAGGTGTCGTGAAATTGTGGCGTAATGGTTGATTGATTGCTCGCAAAAGTGATATTTGATGGCATCACTAAGCGTAAGCTATCGCCTTCCCTGACTACTTCAACACCTGAGCCTGAAAGCTGCTCACGCATTTCTGCTTCTTGACGGTCCATGTAATCACCTATCGCAGCACCTGCAATGGCACCTACAGCAGCACCAATCACCGCGCGTTTATTTTTGTGGTTAGAGGTTGATTTACCGATTACTGCACCTGTTACAGCACCTATCATCGCACCTTTTTCCGCATTGGTTGTAGCACAACCTGACGCTGCAATAACCGCAGCCAAAATAGAAACACTCAGTAATTTACGTGACGAGAAGTAAGTCATTGTCTCTCTCTTTATCTTTGGAGTTTTATAAAAATGTAGTGTGGTATGTCTGAATAAACGCTGAATTGCGAAGTTATTTCACATCAACTGGTGGTAAGTCGTACAGTTCAACGATTTGTGACAACTCTCCACTTTTTGCTAAACCCAGCAAGGCAACTTGCACTTGCTCGATCAACTTCTGCTTTTCTGAACGCTTTGAAGCCACTGCGTAACCGAGAATCGGCTCATCATGGCGGTAGGTTAGTTTTTTAAGCCTGTGTGAAGGCTGATTTAAGACACTCAGTGAATGGTCAGCTGTTTGCTCAACAGCAATAACCACATCTAAACGACCTTTCAAAAGTAAATCCATCGCTACTTTTTCACTTTGCACCGCGATTTTCATTAACTTTTGGTCATTGTCAAAACGAGCAAAATGCGCCGCACCACGCACAATACCAATACGCTTTCCGTAAAGGTCATCAAATGTATTCACCACTGTTTTGCTTTCGGTTTGTGCATAAAATACAAATGGTGAGTTCAATACCATGTAGGCCGGTTCAAGAAATGCCATATCACGTTGACGTTCTACTGTTTTGATAAACGCCCCACCAATATCGGCTTGGCCTGATTTAATTAATTGCACACAGCGCGAAATAGGACATGGAATAAGCTGTAAAGATACATTAAGCTGTTTAGAAATACGCATCATAATGTCGATTAATAAACCTCGGGGGCGGGTTTCACCTTGGGTGTAACTGTATGGAGGTGCATGGTCAACAGCAACCACCAAACGATTGCTAGCAAAGCTTGGCGCTGCCATTAGAAGCGAAACAAAGATGATAAAGGGTGCTACGTATTTTATTTTCACAATTCTGCCTTAACTACAGAGTGGCAAAAAATCCTTGTTCTGCGGTTGCATACCTAGAGTCTATTGTAATTTAAGCAATTATATTGCGCTAGACACTGCCCAATAAAACCAAATAAAACAACAAAGTTTAATAGACCTTCGTGATTCTAGCCAAAAAGCCACCCCAAAAAAACCCTAGGCTACAATATTTAAACAAATGTAAATACTTATTAATTTACCCGTAGTACAACGATATAGCTGCGTTTGCCGCGGATTAAAACAAAGCTTAGCGCTCAGTTCAGCATATATTATTAATTATGGCATAGCCCTATAAGCAATCAATTATTGCCATTTATTTTAAAAAGCTATATTTTGCAAACAGTTTTTCCCTCACATTAGGTGACACTTGCATTGGCTGACAAAACATAAAGTAGTAATAGGTATAAACTTACTGCTGTTTTCACTTATTCTTCTTGTCAGTTTTATCTGGGAGTTTGGCCCATTGCGAGTTGAGGGTATTGATTCTGAACGCCTTACTCACTACACCATACACATTATTTTGCTACCACTGCTAATTATATATCTACCACTAAAACTTATTAGGCAAAGATCAAACAGTGGTAAAAAAGCTTATTTTGCGGGTTTAATTTTGTGCGTATTAGCAGGTCTTGCCAGCGCGACTTACACACATACGGTTTCTGTGCCTGGTAGCTTTTTATTTAAAATAGAAGGTGGCACAAAGCAAGTAACCGACCCCGACTATGATCATTCGGGCGAGAATAACTCTTATATGGCCTTCACTATTAGCACAAGTATTAAGGGTTACGACAAACCGCTTGGTCCGGCGTATTTTTACGTTGAAGCGTTTCTACACAGTATTTTTTACTGCTTTTACATGCTGTGTTATCTGCAAGCTTACGGCATTATTCATAAGCACAAATTAAAAGAAAAACTAAAGCAGCAACAACTCGATGTGCTGCAATATCAACTTAACCCACACTTTTTATTTAATTCATTAAATAGCATTCGCGGCATGCTGTACGAGGACGTTAGCGAAGCCAAAAAGCTGTTATTAGAGTTCCGTCAGCTGTTTAAACACCATTTCGATAATAAACAACACTGTATTGCACTTAAACAAGAGCTGTTGCTTTGCCGCCATTACTTAAAGCTTGAAAAAGTACGCTTTGAAGAGCGCCTCAATGTCGACTTAAAGGTGCCTAGCGAATGTGACATTATGCTTGTGCCAAGTATGAGTATTTTTACCTTAATCGAAAATGCGATTAAACATGGCATCGGGCAAATTCCTTCAGGCGGTACCATCGCTATTTCCGTTGCCAAGCAAGATAAAAAACTGTCAATCACCGTTAGCAATCCAATTAATAAAACTGCACGTCAAGCTGATGGCACTCGCACTGGGTTAGCTAATCTTGAAGCGCGCTTAGCATTACTTTATCGTGATAATTTCACAATCAATTCAGAACGCAGTGAAGACCAGTTCAGCGTTGAATTACAGATCCCGTTGAAAAAGGACAAGACAGGTGAATAAGTCGTACGATTATTACGTTGCACAAGGCATTATCACGGTATTAATCTTGTTTTTCCCGTTAGTTGCAGTGACCTTTTTTGCGCCAGAAAAACTATTTAAATATGCTCACGAGTGGTTGCTGTATACCCTTTTATTGGTATCTGTTTGGCACTTTGTTACCCGCAGTTTTATCAAACGCATGCTGCAGAAGCAGCGTTTTTATCGTGCGTTAGTGGTATTGAGTGCAGTGATTATTACTGTCGCTATTTTATATTTACCAAGTACTTTGCTTAGTTATATTTGGTATGTCGAGGCCAGTGACCGACAGCAGTTAGTAAAATTACTCACCAAATTTAACCTATTTTTAAGCCTTGTTTGGACTATTGGTTATGTCAGTGCACAAGCCATTCGAGAAAAAGCCAGTATCGAAAAAAGCATTAAAAGCCATTCACTAAAAATGCTATCGCAGCAAGTTCAACCAGCGTTTCTCTATCAATGTTTAGACAACATAGAAACGTTAATGGACAAAGATGCCGACAAGGCAAGCGAATCTATTACCGATTTAGCAGAACTACTGCGTTACAAACTGCAAGCCGGAAAACAAGATCTAGTTGAATTACAACAAGAGCTAAGTGCATTGTCATACATGCAACGGCTAGCGAATGCAGGCGATTTAACAGTAGAGATCGCGCCAGAATTAGCACAGCAATCTGTCACTGTGCCACCATTATTAGTCTACAACTTGCTGTATATGCTAAATTTGAAAGTGTCTCAACCGCTGCACGTAAACGTTACATTTGAACAACAAAATTGTGTTGTGAGCGTTACAGGTTTTAGTTATCAACCACGCCTTATTATTTCGCGAATAAAAAGCCACTACATTGAGTTTTTTGCCAGCCAACAAGCGAGCATTCAATATCACAATAAGGTATTAAGCCTGATTATTAGCCTGTAAGCTGACCTGTAACATGCTGATAAGGGCGTAAACCAAACATCGTTAAACTTGCTAACAAGTGATCCATAATATCGGCTTGTAAGTGCTCGTAAGGGATCCAGCGCTTATCTGCACTAAAGCAATAAAGCTCAACCGGTAAACCTTCTGCGCTCGGCGCAAGCTCGCGTACCATTAACGTTAAATTATGATTAAGCGCCTCATGCTGGCGCAAATACTCTTCTGCATAAGCGCGAAATAGCTTCACATTACTCTGTGCTTTTGCATTATTTAATTCTTCATTGCTGAGCACTTGGGTGATAAATTCATTACTTTTCAGGGTTTCTAAGAAGTCACTATCGATAAGGCGAATACTATTAAGATCAAGGTGAATCGCACGCTTAATGCGTCTGCCACCAGACTCTTGCATGCCGCGCCAGTTTTTAAATGACTGAGAAATAAGTGCATAAGTTGGCACAGTAGTAATGGTTTTATCCCAGTTACGTACTTTAACCGTATTTAATCCTAACTCTTCAATTTCACCGTCAGCTCCGTATTGGTCAAACTGGATCCAATCGCCATCTTTTACTAGTCGGTTTGCAGCAATTTGAATGCTCGCAACAAAGCCTAAAATAGTGTCTTTAAATACCAATAACAGCACTGCTGCTAGAGCACCAAAACCCGATAGAATATAAGCCGGAGATTCGTCAATTAGCACACTAATGATGAGAATAGACGTCACGATAAAGGTAATAAGCTTAGCTACTTGGATAATGCCCAAGATTGGCACTTCTTTAGCAAAACTCAGCTGATTATAGGCAGCCCCTGCAATGCTAATAACCGAGCTAAAAATAAAGCCACTGTAGATAATGGCAATAATCTGGCCGATTGAGCGGTAAAACACCTCGCCTTCATCACCAGGCAGGTAAAAATAACGAAAGCTTGATACAAACACCACACTACATATAAACCCAGCTAAGCGCCTATTAAGCTTGCTAAATAGCGGCTTAAGTTGGCCTAATCGATGTGGCGAAATATAAACGGTTAGTTTTTCAAAGCCCGGTAATACCAAGCAGCGCGCAACATAATAAATAATGACTAGCAACAATACGCCAGAGCAAATAGAAAGCACTTGTGGCAGCCAATCTAAATGTGGAAATGCCTCTTTAACCCAAGGGGATATTAGCTTTTCTACCTTGCTCATATAAATCCTTTTTAACTCGAATGTGCTGGTTTAATCGTTGGTAACTGCTCGTTTTCTTGCATTAAACTAATTTGCAGATCTTTATCTTGCCAAATTACATTAAGTTTTTGTTGAAACTCAACCCTAAACTCTCGGTCATGCTGATAATTACCAATTAGCTCTGCAGAGATGAGTTGTACTTTTATATCGACATGTATTTTAGTGAGCTTGCCAAACAGCATGTCTTTACAAATTGTCTCGGATGTTCCGTGATACACAATACTGGTATTTAACAAGCCATCCATTTTTTCACCAAGTACTTCAAGGGCAAAAGCAATGCCCCCAGCTTTAGGTTTGAGTAAATATTTAAATGGACTGCGCTGCTTTTTGTGCTTCGCTTCGGTGTAGCGCGAGCCTTCAACAAAATTAATAATGGTTGTAGGGTTTAATCTAAAATGACGACAAGCGCGTTTAGTACGCTCTACATCCATGCCTTTAAGTTTTGGGTTTTTAGCCACTTTAGCTTTGCTTACGCGCTTCATAAACGGCATGTCCATGGCCCATGCGCCAGCACCAACAAAAGGCACCCATTTTAATTCATCTTTTAGAAAGAACTTAGGTGCAGGTAAACGCCCTAAGCCACTCAATACCATAATATCAAGCCAGCTTTGGTGGTTTGCGATAAGCAAATACCACGCTTTCTCGTCGAGCTCACCTTCAATGTCAACTTGCCAGTTGTCACACGCCAACCACACGCCTAAATAGTTGCCCTTACACCAGGCCGCGTAAGCAATGTGTAAAATATCTCGAATAATTTGTAGTGGTAATACAATTTTAAGTAAACCAATAACAAAAATAACGCCGCCCCACAGCACGACGTTACCGACTAAAATGGTAAAAATGATAGGTGCTAACAGCACACCTGGCAGGAATCTCGATAACATTAGACGCCCTCAGTTTGCTGTTGTTTTAGCTCAACAAGCTGCTGATCTTTACCTTGCCAAAGCGCATTTAATTCGTTTTGAAATTGCACACGAAACTCTGAGTCACTCGAGTAATTACCTACCCAGCTTGCTGAAACAGGTTTTACCTCAATGTGCACACGAATTTCAGGCACTTTACCCGCTAAGTAATCAAAGAAGCTTGGTGTGCCGTTTGGATAGCAAATAGTGACATCAACAAGTTTATTAAGCTGTTCGCCCATTGCTTCCATTACAAACGCAACACCACCCGCTTTAGGTTTTAGCAAATTATCAAACTGGCTTTTTTGACGGGTATGCTTATCTTTTGTAAAGCGCGTACCCTCAACAAAATTCACAATGCTCACAGGAACATGCTTAAACTTAGCACAGGCTTTTTTGGTCGTTTCCATATCTTTGGTGCGCAGTGATGGGTTCTTTTTTAGCTGACTTTTACTAGCGCGCTTCATAAATGGAAAATCAAGCGCCCACCACGCTAAGCCCAAAAATGGCACGTAAATAAGCTCTTTTTTCAAAAAGAAGTTTAAAAATGGAATTTTCTTATGCAGAACACGCTGCATCACTAAAATATCAACCCAAGATTGGTGGTTGGCAACCACTAGGTACCAATCTTTATAGGTAAAATCGTGATCGCCCGTTACCACCATTTTAGTTGGCGTGAAAATGTATTGAATAATACTGTTAGTACCAACCCAACGACTCGCGCACCACTTAGCAACGGCACTCCACATTGCTTGCCATGGCTTGATCGGTAAAAGTTTTAACACCCCAGAAATGAAAATTGGCACAAACCAAAATAAGGTATTAACGGTATAAAACAGTAGTGAAATAACGGCTCTTATATAATACAACATCACGCAACTTATCGAATTTACTGGATGAACAAGCTAAAAAAGGCCATATTTTAGCCTTTTTTCACTCAGCAATAAATAGCCTAACCAACAGGTCAGTCTTCGAAGTAAGTGTAACCACTTAAGCCTGCGGCTAATTCATCGAAATACGCTTGCTGGGTATTGCTTGATAAATTACTCGCAGCAAGGCGACTTTGATAGTTCGCTTTTAATGCGCCTTCATTGTAATGCACGTATTTCAGTACATCTTCAACACTATCGCCTTTCAGCGCATTAGTGGTAGTAAAGCCGTCTTCGGTTAGCTCGATATGCACTGAATCTGTATCACCAAATAAGTTATGCAGGTCACCTAAAATCTCTTGGTACGCGCCAACCATAAACATTGCTAGGTGATACTGTTCACCCGGACGGTAAGGCGGAATCGGCAAACTTGCTTCAACACCTGCACCATCAACGTATTCACGAATCTGACCATCCGAGTCACAGGTAATATCTTGAATAATTGCACGCTGTGAGCATGACTCATCGAGGCGCTCAATTGGCATTACCGGGAACAGCTGCTCAATACCCCAAACATCTGGCAGTGATTGGAATAAAGAGAAGTTCACAAAGAGTTTATCTGCTAATTTTTCATTTAAATCATCAATCACTTCTCGATGTGAACGGGCGCTGGCATTAAGTTGGCCACGTACCGCACGCAAAATGTCAAAATATAAGGTTTCAATCTGCGACCAATCGGTCATCGATAATAAACCGTGCACATATTGTTCATGCGCCTCACTGAACAAGTGCATTGCATCGTGATAAATTTCAAGCGCTAAGCGCGGTGTTAAACGCTGCTTGGCTTGCCACATTTCTTGTAATACTTGCGGCGAATTATCTGAAAGTACAATATCGCTGTGTAACTTTGGCGCTTCTTCCACATCGATCACATCGGTAATCAATACTGCGTGGTGCGCCGTGAGTGCACGCCCTGATTCAGTAATAATATCTGGTTGCGGTAAGTTAAGTGCTTCGCAGGTATCGGCAAACGTATTCACTACGTTACGCGCATATTCGGCAACCGTGTAGTTCATTGAACATGAATTACGCGAGCCTGAACCTTCATAATCCACACCTAGGCCACCACCCACGTCAATGGTTTTTAGCGCCACGCCCATTTGGCATAACTCTGCATAATGACGCGCACATTCTTTTAAGGCGCGATGAATGTCACGGATATTGGCTATTTGAGAGCCAATATGAAAATGCACTAAATTTAATAAATGGCCTTTGCACGCTTTGTTTAAGCGCTCAATTGCGCTTAGTACCTGACTAGCCGTTAAGCCAAACTTCCCTTTTTCACCACCGGTATTTTGCCACTTGCCTTTACCTACTGAATTTAAGCGAATGCGAATACCAATTCCCGGCTCGATACCCAACTTTTCAATTTCTTGCAGCAGTACATCAAGTTCCGAAAGCTTCTCAACCACTATATTTACATCGTGCCCCATGGCTTGGCCAATACACGCTAAACGTAAAAACTCACTGTCTTTGTAGCCATTACATACAATGCGAATAGGCTTATCCGCTACACCCAAAATAGCCATTAATTCAGGTTTAGAACCTGCCTCTAACCCTACTTTATTGCTTTGGTGGGCGAGTAGCTTTTTAACTACAGATGATTGCTGATTCACTTTAATCGGGTAAACACAGGTGTAATTACCTTGGTAATTACGATTACTTTTAGCGTCAGCAAATGCATTAACTAAGGTATCAACACGCGATTGCAAAATATCGGTAAAACGCACAAGCACAGGTAAGGTTAACCCCTGCTCTTTAAATTGCTCTGTTAAGGTTGCCAGCGAAACACCCTGTTTGCTGTGATCTTTATCTGGAAATGCAACCACTTCACCTTGCTCATTAATATCAAAGTAGCCTTCACTCCAATGAGCAATATTGTATGTTTCACGTGCGTTAGTTATAGCCAATGTAAGGTCTTCATAAAGTCAGATAGTTAGCGATATTTTAATTTGCTTTTTACACACTAGCCATAAAAATTCATTTGTTCGGCTATAATTTTATTTTCTAATTGAGTAACACGCATTTCGCTGGCAAAATTGCCGCAATTTTTAAACACATAAATGGTAAGTGAAAACTACTATGTCTAATTTAGATGCTAATACTTGGTTCACTGAAATAAGTGATCGTGATGGCAGTGCTTTTTCACTGCGCATTAATAAAAAACTAGAGTCAAAACAATCACCTTTTCAACTAGTTGAAATGTATGAAACAACAGACTTTGGTAATTTAATGATTATTGATGGTTGTACTATGGTAAGTACACGCGAGAACTTTTTCTATCATGAAATGATGAGCCATACTGCGCTGTTTTCACACCCTGCACCAAAAAATGTTGTGATCATTGGCGGTGGTGATTGCGGCACATTACGTGAAGTACTAAAACACCCGGACATCAAAACCGTTCATCAAATTGATATTGATGAAGTAGTAACTGAAATGTCGTTAAAGTACTTCCCTGAATTATGTGAATCAAACCACGACCCACGCGCATCTGTAATATTTGATGATGGCATTAAATTTATGGCTGAAGCCGCGCCAGAATCAATTGATGTCATTATTGTTGATGGCACCGATCCAGTAGGCCCAGGTGAAGGGTTATTTAACCATGCATTTTATACTAGCTGTTTAAAAGCATTGCGCACTGGCGGCATTTTGATTCAACAAAGCGAATCACCATTAATGCACCAACAATTACTGCGTGAAACCCGTGCAGCAATGTTAGACGTTGGTTTTGCCGATTTACAAACACTGCCATTCCCACAACCAATTTACCCATCGGGTTTATGGTCAGCAACGATGGCGCGCAAAGGCGAAAACTTCACAGCGTTTAGAGCACAAGATGTTGAAAATGCAGCATTTGATACTGAATACTACAATGTAGGCATTCATCAAGGCGCACTAGCAACACCTAACTTCTTAAAGCGTGCATTAGCTAAGTAAGCACAATTAACAAATTTACAGCTTTATAAAAGCCCTCTTTGAGGGCTTTTTGCGTTATTGAATACGTTTGCAAACGCTGGTGTGATTTTTCGCAAGCTTTTACTCTTGATGCTCCCACATTGACAACAAGTGAAACAAGATGAAAAAAGCGCTTTTACTGCTTATGCTTGCGCCGTGCCTGCAGGCAAAAACTGTTGCTGTAAGCTCGCCGAATCAGCAAATTAAAGTAATTGTATCCGATGAGCAAGAACTGCCGAGCTACCAAGTAATTTTCAACGATCAAACACTGATTAGCCCATCAAGTCTTGGCTTTGATTTTCGTCAGCACCCAAGTATTGGCCATAACGCAAAAATCAGCGATTCAGCCATTTCCTCACATAATGAAACATGGCAACAACCTTGGGGAGAGCGCCAGTCAGTTCAAGATAATCACAACAAACTCGCGCTAACCTTTTCACAAGCTGACACTACATTTAGTATCACCTTTAAAGTATTTGATGATGGCATTGGTTTTCGATACGAGCTACCCACTAAACAAGGCTATATTGGTGCAGAAATTAGCAAAGAACTGACACAATTTAACCTTACCGAGTCACACTCGACTCAATCTTGGTGGATCCCTGCACGTGAATGGAATCGCTATGAATATGTTTACAACAAAACACCGCTTAATTTAGCGCGTCATGTTCATACACCAATAACCCTTAAGCGCGACGACACTATTCACCTTAGCATTCATGAAGCCGCGCTCGTTGATTTTGCTGCGATGACATTAAAGCAAGGCCGCGATGGACAGTTTAGCGCCGATTTAACTCCTTGGAGCGATGGCACATTAGTCAAAACAAACGATGGCTTTACCACACCATGGCGTACTATTCAGATCAGTGACTCAGCAATTGGACTTGCTAATTCAGACTTAATTCTAAACCTCAATGAGCCAAATAAATTAGGTAATGTTGATTGGGTGGAACCAAGCAAATACGTAGGTATTTGGTGGGGCATGCATATTGGCGAAAATACTTGGGGCAGCGGTGATAAACACGGAGCCACAACCAAGCTAACTAAAGAATATATCGATTTCGCTGCCGAAAATGGCTTTAAAGGCGTATTGGTTGAAGGTTGGAATATTGGCTGGGATGGAGACTGGTTCCACAATGGGGATGTGTTTAATTTTACCCAAGCATATCCTGACTTTAACTTTGCCGAGCTAGCAGCTTATGGCAAAGCCAAAGGCGTGGCGATTGTTGGTCACCATGAAACATCTGGCAATGTAAGCAACTATGCAAACCAAATGCAAGATGCCTTTGCACTTTACCAAACGCACGGTATTAGCCAAGTTAAAACCGGCTACGTTGCCGATGGTGGTAATATCAAAAGAGTAGACGAAAAAGGCCAAGTAAAGCGTGAATGGCATGACGGCCAATTTATGGTAAATGAATATTTAGCCAATGTAACACTTGCTGCCAAACATAAAATTAGCATCAATACTCACGAACCAATTAAAGACACTGGCTTACGTCGCACTTATCCAAATTGGATTTCTCGTGAAGGCGCACGCGGACAAGAATACAATGCGTGGGGTACACCGCCTAATCCGCCAAGTCATGTACCTACCCTAGCGTTTACCCGTATGCTATCTGGACCAATGGATTTTACACCAGGTATTTTTGATTTATCGTTTAATGGTTTGGGCAGCGACACTAACCGACCGCAAACCACGCTAGCAAAACAGTTAGCGCTTTATGTTGTACTTTACAGCCCAATTCAAATGGCAGCCGACTTACCGCGTAATTACCGCGCAAAACCAGAAGCGTTCCAGTTTATCAAAGATGTACCGACAGACTGGCAACAGAGCAAAGCAATTGCTGGCGAAGTAGGTGAGTACATTGTATTTGCGCGCCAAGATAAGCATTCTGATGATTGGTACTTAGGTGCAGTAACCGATGACAATGCACGTAATGAGAAAATTAACCTTAACTTTCTCGAACCAAATCGCAAATACATTGCCCAAGTGTATAGCGATGGCGAAAACGCTAATTGGGTCGACAAACCATACGAAATGGCGATCTACAACAAAACCGTTACGCAAAATGACGAACTTGTCCTGAAAATGGCGGCGGGCGGTGGCGTAGCAATTCGCTTTAAAGCGCTTTAATACTTGCTCATGCCATACGGCATACCTAAGCCCTAACAAATGTTAGGGCTTTTCTTTTGCCTAATTTTCACTAAGCTTAGGTGATCGCAAAGTAAGTTGTGTGTTTTTAATACTCACTTACTCAATAATAATAAGACGAAAGAGAACCCCAATGAAAAAACTATTTGTTATAGCCATGTGTTTGTTGCTGCAAACATTCGCTAACCAAGCCCAAGCATTAGACGAAAAACTGAAAATTTTCGAGCCTTATTTGGGCACGTGGGAGTCAACTTTTAGTAATGGTGCCGTTGATGTAAGTCACTGGGAAAGCACACTAAATGGCACAACATTGCGCACCTTACACTCAATTAATGACGGCGCATACGGTGGTGAGTCGTTAATTTTTTGGGATAACAAAAAGCAAAAGCTGGTGTTTTTCTACTTCACTACGGCTGGATTTTATACTCAAGGTGAACTGGAAATAACGGCAGAAAATGAATTCGTAGCGTATGAGGATGTCACGGGCAATAAAGATGGCATTACCAAAGTAAAATCTTCAAGCCGTTTAAGCGACGGAAAAATTGTGGTGAGTACCAGCTACTTCAAACAAGGTGAGTGGACTAAACCTGAATCTCGCAGTTATAGCCGCAGTACAAAAACAGTAAAATTCAAATAAATTAGACATAAAAAAGCCGACTTTGCAAAAAGCGAAGTCGGCCAAATAACCTAAGGGAAATAGTTCGTTCAGCAGCGAAGTATTTAAAATTAGTATACGGCCAGTAGGTTTCACTTTTATTACAAAGAGGGTAACCAGAATATAAAATTTTATGCTTTTTTAGAAAAATCCACTGCACAAAAAGCCCCCAACCCTGTAACTAGTTCAGAAACAAAAAATTAATTAACATTTTTAAATATTAAAAAAGCAATATAAATCAAAACATTAAATTCATCACACTGAAAACAGCTAAAAATAATGAGAACTATTCTCAAAAAGATATTGACAGTTTCTTAGATCTAATTGATAATCAATCTCAACAAGGAAGCAGTACACGCACTCACTCTTCTTTGTGTTTCTCGACCCTAGTAGCTTTTTAGGCTACGGCTACTAGCAGCAGCGCTTCGCGCCCCTGAAGCTAAGTTGCTAGTAGCCAATTTATACGAATTACTTGCTACATTGCTCATATCGGTGACGGTAGATATGAAACCAAAAGGCCTCAGAACGAGGCCTTTTTTATTTTTAATCTGTGTAATTTAGTTACCACAACATTAATGAGAATTATTATCAAAAATTATTTGACAGCCATTAAGATCTAACTGATAATCAATCTCAATAAAGAAGCATAACTCGCACTCACACTTCTTTGTGTTTCTCGACCTTAGTAGCTTTTTATACTTAATTAACAAGCTACGGCTGCTAGCAGTAGCGCTTCACGCCCCTGAAGTTAAGTTGCTAGTAGCCAATTTATACGAATTACTTGCTACATTGCTCATATCGGTGACGGTAGATATGAAACAAAAGGCCTCAGAACGAGGTCTTTTTTATTTGTATCCCAAATGCTCAATAATGAAGTCAGTCTCAATTAAATCGCCTGCCTCGTTCAATTTACTTATGGCAAATGCACGATATCCAGCACTGTTCATAACGCTTTCAAAATCGGCAACAAACTTTTCACCAACATCTGACTTTGCACACGCTAAGTAACCTTTTACTGCGTGCTGGGCTTCCGTTAACGCATAAATAAAATAGTCTTTACCAATATTGGCATCGGGCTGACGGCTTTTAAATACCGATGAATATTCAATTATACCATCGAGTTTGCCCTGTTTGAGCATCACTTCTAAACGTTCAGCTTTATAACTTCCCGCGCCAACATACAACAGCTCAGAATTTTGCGTAATTAACTCATCGAGCTTTTCGCCATAGTTGCGTCCTTTTACAACGCCAATATTAAGACCAAACGATAATGCCGTTGTTAACGATAGCGACGGATACGTACCAATATCACGGTTTAAAATAAGGCGATTAGGTGCATAAGCAATTAACGGTTGGCTTGCAAATACGGCAAGTTTTGCTCTTTTGGGTGTGTAGGTTTTGTTATAAACACAGGTGTTACTTTGTTTTTCAATTAATCGCCACTCTCGTTCGCGACTAGTTTGCTGAAATGTAACTTGGTAGTCATTTTTAAGCTCATCGGTAACGTAATAAACTAGCTGTGATACAAGATCTGCTTTGCGAATGCCCGCTTCTGGCAATAAATCTGTCGCAAAATAAATTTCTTGTTTTGCTGAGCAAAAAAAACTGATTAAAAAAAGAATGGATAAACAATTAGATAAGCAACGCACTACATATTCACTACAGTTAAACACTGTTTTAACTGTAGTGAATAATTACTCTAAATCCAAGCTTAGCGGCGATTTTTACGGGCGCGAGCACGACGTTGTTTTTTCTCTTCTTCACGTGCCTGCTTTTTAGCTTCGGCTTTGGCGCGTAATTCAGCTACCATAACCTCTTCTTCTTCACGCATCTCTGGTGTTTCCATCGAAATGCGACCAATCACAGCATCACGCAGTTCATTGATCAGAATTTCAGACATTTTGTGGGTATCAACTTGGTTGCCTGAACGAATACAGCCACGTTTACGCCCTGCTTGTTCAATAAACTCCCAGTCTTGCTCTGGTAATTCATCCATTTTATAACGTGATTTTAATAACGCTGGGTAGGCTGATAATAAATACTCAGCAGTGTAACTCGCCACTTCTTCATAGTTAATCGCGGTATCACGAATCGCACCGGTTGCCGCTAAACGGTAACCTGAATTTTCGTTTTCAACTTTTGGCCATAACATTCCTGGCGTGTCGTACAGCATAATGCCGTCTTCTAAACGGATCTTTTGCTGCGCCTTAGTTACCGCTGGTTCATTACCTGTTTTAGCAACAATGCGGCCAGCTAATGTATTGATAAGTGTTGATTTTCCCACATTTGGAATGCCCATAATCATGGCTTTAATTTGCTTATCAGCACCTACTTTATGAGGTACTAGCTTTTTACAGAGGTCGTTGATTAAATGCACTTCGCTCGATTTATTGTTATCAAGCGGTAAGGTTTTAACACCCGCTTCACGCTCAAGATACGTCATCCACGCTTTGGTCATTTCAGGGTCGGCAAGGTCAGCTTTATTTAAGATTTTAATCACGGGTTTATCACCACGTAGGTCGCCAACCATAGGGTTTTCACTACTGTAAGGAATACGCGCATCCAGCACTTCAATAATCACGTCCATTTGCGGCATGATTTCTTTTATCTCATTGCGCGCCTTATTCATATGACCAGGAAACCACTGAATCGCCATTTATTTTCTCCAAAGCATGAAAGTACACGTATTTTAACTATATTCAGTTACAATAGCAGTAACCTTTCTTACATTAATAGAAATTATGGCGTTAAAGTCACAAGTACATAAGCTATCGCTTAACCTAAGCGACATGGATAGACACCACTACGGTGATTACAGTCTAACAATTGCTCAGCATCCATCAGAAAACGACCACCGTTTAATGATCCGCATTTTAGCATTTGCATTAAATGCTTCAGATACGTTGAGCTTCACTAAAGGATTGTGCGCTGACGATGAACCTGAAATTTGGCAAAAGTCATTAAGCGACGAAATCGAAACTTGGATCGATCTTGGTTTACCTGACGAAAAACGCCTGAAAAAAGCCTGCAACCAGTCAAAACAAGCCATTTTATATACCTATGGCGACGGCGACCAAAAAGTGTGGCTTGAAAAGCACCAAGGTAAGTTTTTCCAGCACACCAACTTACGCGTGTTTAGCCTTCCATTTGAGCAGTCTCAACAACTTATTCCATTAGCTGCAAGACATATGCAGTTGTCTGTTACTGTGCAAGATGGTCAAGTTTGGGTCAGCAACGATACCGATTCAATTCTTATCGAGCCAATCACCATTTTATAAGTGAAAGTAGTATGGCGATAAAAAAAGTAGTTATTTTACACGGCCTGTATATGTCGGGCTTTGTTATGCTGCCGCTCAGTAAACGCATAACAAAACTTGGCTTTGATACCCTGAATTTAAGTTATCAAAGCTTATCGCCAAATACTGCAACTATTTTTCAGCAAATCGATAGCTTTATTGACGGTGAAAATACCGCGTTTGTTTGCCACTCTATGGGCGGGTTAATTGCACGCGCCTACCTTGAAGCCAATAGCCAACACGCAGCAAATGTTAAAAAAGTTATCACATTAGGCACTCCCCACAAAGGCGCCACACTTGCCAAACACATGAAAGATAAGGGCTTTGACTTATTTTTAAAAAATAGTGTTGAGTTTCTTTTATCTGAAAACCACGACTGGCCATTTAGCGCCAAACTTTACAGTATTGCAGGTGATCTGCCACTTGGTTTAATGCCGCTTATTAAGAAAAACAGTGAATCTGACGGCACTGTATTGCTTGATGAAACTAAACTCAAAGGCATGGCAGAGCACAAAGTCTTTCATTTAAGCCATACCAGTCTCATTTATTCCCGCAAAGTAATGGATTACATTGAGTCCATTTTGTCATCACAAAAACAGAATATAGCAATCGACTTTAAGTGATTTATTCAATTAAAAACTTATCTGATAATAAACCCATCGAAACAAATTAAATATATTAAATACATTGAATATGAGGTGGGTTATGAAAAACGTTTCAATTATTGGATTAGACAAAACGATTACAAACAACTTAGTTGCTGAACTAAATACCTTACTTAGCAGTTACCAAATTCAGTACATGAATGCCCGTGGTTTTCACTGGAATATTAAAGGCGAAAACTTCTTCGAGTTGCACGCAAAATTTGAAGAAATCTACAACGATTTACTGTTGAAAGTTGATGAAATCGCTGAGCGAATTTTAACGCTAGGCGGTGAACCGCTACACGGTTTTTCAGACTACCTTGCCAACAGCAAGATCACTGAAGCAAAAAACATTAGTGCTGGGCGCGAAGCGATTAACAACCTACTTACTGGCTTTAGTGAATTAATTGCAACACAGCGCTCAATACTAACTTTAGCCGGTGACGCCGAGGATGAAGGTACAGCCTCACTAATGAGTGATTATATTAAAGAGCAAGAGAAACTAGTTTGGATGTTAAACGCTTACTTAGACTAAGTTAAATTGTTTTCAAATTAGTACGAAAAAAGGCAGCTAATGCTGCCTTTGTCGCAAGTAAAGTAAAACTAATTGGGACAAGTTTAATGACCTGAATCTTCGTCATGAGATGCAGCATACTTATACGCTGCAAATGCAATGATAAATAGTAGCAAAGGTACAGGCGCTGCAATAATGCCAAACGAACTTGAGTTAGCAATGCTTGCACCAGCTAAGTGACCCACAACAGTAACAACTAATGCTAATACTGCGATAACCGTAACGATAATTTCTGATTTTTGCACATTTCTCATAACGAAATTCCTTCTTAAACTATCCAACTTATCGGTGATAAATCGGTTTCTGGAATTAAGTATGCGCCCGTTTTGAGATTGAGAATTGACTTAAATCAAGTTTATTTCCTAACCAATTATCAGCCGATGCGAAACTTGATTTAGCTCAAAAATTCAACCGAATCAGAAATAATTGGCAGTAAATATGCTTAAAAAAAGAGGCCGATGCCTCTTTTTAATATTAGCGTTCTGAAATCGCCCACCCTAACATTTGTTTAAAGCTTGGCTCTTTACCATACATCACCATGCCCATTTTAAATAAGCGTCCAGCCACACCACGCATATAAATGCACAATGCCAGTGTCAGTACCAGTGACAAAATAGGTTGCCAAATTGCCACATCAACCAACGCCATCTTAACGGGCATTACAGCAAATGCCGTAAGTGGGAAGTAACTTAAAAACGTCATAACCCAACCGCTTGGGCTATCCATTAATACAAACGCTAAAATCATTGGTACAAGCGGGATCATCATAAATGACGACTTTCCGCTGTGGTTTGGATCATCAATCGCAGCTGCAATTGCCGCCATAAACGCCGTTGAAAAATAAAGCCCTAGCAACGCAAACGCCAATACCCAAGGCAATAAAGCCCAATCAATAAACGACAGGTCGAGTGCTTGTCCTTGAATAATCACCTGTAAAAATGCAACGCCTAACAATACCGAAATAACGGTACTTAACATGGCTTTCAATGCCAGTAACACTTGACCTAGAATTTTACCGTCGACCCAAGTTTGTGCGCTCATTGTGGCGTAAAGTTGCTCTGTTACACGCTGCTGCTTTTCGCCGGTAATCGAGACAAACACCTGTGCAAACGACATAAAAATACCAACCGATAACAACACTAAAACACCTATTGCTGTAGCGCTTGAATGGCTTTCTTCACTTTTGATATTTTGGTCTAAATACACAGCTGAAACTAAAATTGGGTTGTTAATCAATGCTAATTGCTGCGCCGAAAGCGAAAGTTTATCGCTGATTTTTTCAACATAATGCTGTTTTAGCGCATTTTGCAGCGTCTGTTGCCACGCCATTTTTCCTTTGCTAATAAACTCAATGTTTACAGGGCTTACGGCTTCATCAATGAGTAACACAGCATCAAATTCTTGCGCCTCAAGGGCGGAAATAAGCTTTTCTTTATCGTCTTGTGTTTGCGTAAACGCATACCCATCTAAGGTCATTTCAAAAGGGCTATTAGCCGAAATGGCAATGCGATAATCACTGCTAGTGAAACTTGACGCACTTTGCCAAAAAAACACAACCACAGCGATTACCAGCATAATTAACTTGCTAATAAGCTCCTGCTTCCATTTGAAAAAGTGCATAAACTCCCATTTAGCAACTTGTGTTACTTGGTTATTCATCACTACTCTCCTCAGTTAACGCATGCTTTTGGTGCGATTCAATTGCTTTTAAATACATTTGATGTAAATCCATTGTGCGGCTCGATAAGTGCTCGACGTGACCTAACTTAGGCAAGATTGCTAACGCCTCATTTAGCTGTGCTTTGTCGTTTAACGTAACAACCAAGGTATTCGCTTTATTTAGGCGGTAGTTAATGTCGCCAAAATGCGTTTGCAGTGCTTCGGCATTTAATTCACCGCTAAAGCTCACTTCAAGTTCTAATGCACCACCAATTTGTTCCCTAATCGCGCTAAGTGAACCATATAAAACAGCTTCGCCTTTGTTCATTAACATCATTCTATCGGCCATTTTTTCTACCATCGCCATTTGGTGGGCACTTAAAATAACCGTCATTCCCTGTTGCTTTAATTCTGCTAAAAACAATACAACTTTTTCTTGGTTAATCGGATCGAGTCCAGAGAATGGCTCATCCAAAATAACAATTTCGGGACTGTGTAAAATTGCGGTGATCAGCTGTACTTTTTGCTGGTTGCCTTTTGAAAGTGATTTAAGCGGTTCATTTTCGCGGCCTAGTAAATCAAATCGCTTTAGCCAGTAATCAATATTTTGTTTTGCTTGTTGTTTACTTACACCATGCAGCGCAGCAAAGTAATGAAGGTTTTGCAGTAAGGTTTTTTCGCCATAGAGTCCGCGGTCTTCTGGTAAGTAGCCCAGTTTATTCGCCGGAATTTCACTAAAGTAGCTGCCATCTAATTGAATTGATACTTTTCCGCTATCAGGTTTTGTAAAACCTACTAACATACGTACGAGCGATGATTTACCTGCGCCGTTAGGCCCTAATAAGGCAAAAATTTCGCCTTTATTTACCGCAAAGCTTAACTGATTAACCGCTTTAGTTGAGGCGTACTGCTTACTTACCTCTTCCACACGGATCATTGCCTGTGTCATTGTTTTTCCCGCTTTTTCTTATTGTTTGCAATATTTTACGGGTAAACAAAGGGATAAACAGATCGCTCGTCATTTTATATTGCCACTTATCATTAAAATACAGATGATTAGTTGCTGGTAATTTGATGTTAAGCTTGGCATTATTGGCCCTCGATATTTCGTGGGTTGTGATATATGGATAATCTTAAAAACTTGCTAGCAGACTCAGAGCTATTGTTAAATGCAGTTGGTGAAGGCGTTTATGGTTTTGATTTAGAAGGAAAAGCAGTATTTATAAACCCTGCAGCAGAACGCATGACAGGTTGGCAAGCCGGCGAATTACTCGGCGAAAAAATTCACCAATATCATCATCATAGCCACGCCGATGGCAGCCCATACCCAGCGCATGAATGTAATATTTATGCCACCATGCAAGACGGACAAGAGCGCAGTATTAGCCATGAAGTATTTTGGCGCAAAGATGGTTCAAGCTTTCCAGTGGAATACACCTCAACTCCCGTTTATAAAAATGGCGAAATAGTTGGTGCTGTTGCAATCTTCCGCGATGTAACTAAGCAGCAAGAAAGCGATCGCGCACTGCGTGAAGCACTAGCCCAAGTGCAAGCCTTATCTGAACAATTACAAGCAGAAAATACTTATCTTCAAAGTGAAATCGACGAGAACTGGAGCGACTCTGGCTTAGTAGGACAAAGCCCGCGATTTAAGCAATTGCTTGAACAAGTAAGTTTAGTCAGTAAAACCGACAGCACTGTGCTGATCTTAGGTGAAAACGGCACAGGTAAAGAGCTTATAGCCCGTAATATTCATCGCTTAAGTAAACGCTGTCACAATACTTTGGTTAAAGTAAATTGCGCGGCCTTTACACCTAGCTTGTTAGAAAGCGAGCTATTCGGTCATGAAAAAGGCGCATTTACTGGCGCTACCGAAAGACGTAAAGGACGCTTTGAACTAGCGGATAAAGGCACCTTGTTTTTAGACGAAGTCGGCGAGCTAAGCCTTGAAGCACAGAGCAAATTGCTGCGTGTGCTGCAAGAACAAGAATTTGAACGTGTTGGCGGTAACCAAACAATTAAGGTTGATATTCGCGTTATCGCAGCAACTAACAAAGACTTATTAAAAATGGTTCAGCAAGGCGAGTTTCGTATGGATTTATATTATCGCCTTAACGTTTTCCCCCTTACTATGCCTGCTCTGAGAGAGCGCTTAGATGATTTGCCTTTGCTTTGTCATAATATTATTTCGGAGCTGGCTCGCAAATTGAGTAAACCAATCAAAGGCATCAGCAAGGCCAGTTTAAAGCGCCTTGCAACCTATCATTGGCCCGGCAATATTCGTGAACTACAAAACGTACTCGAACGCGAAGTCATCTTAAGTCAGAGTTCGCTGATTCAAATCAAGCAAGATTTTCAAGCCAATTTAGATGCCAGTAACTTTGCACAACTTACGCTAGCAGAAATGGAGCGCTCTTACATAGAGCAAGTGCTTGAGCAATGCTCAGGTAAAATAGGCGGGAGTAATGGCGCGGCCAAACTACTCGACCTACCTGAAAGCACCCTGCGCTCAAAAATGAAAAAACTTGGTATTACACGAGTATAAAATGACATTTTTAGCTGTTTTTATCATAAAAATAACAGCTAAAATCCACGATATATCGCGGACACGCGAAATAACGCGGCTTAGACAAAAACCAATAACAATAATTAACCTTATATTTCATAAGGTTACAGCAACCTCTTTTTGGCATAGTATTTGTTAAGCACTAGATAAGCGCAATGCTCTATCTACTGTCGAGAAATATTATGAAGTTTGATATCAAAGAAGAAGATTTGATCATTAAGCCCTACAAAACTGAGGGGCCAATTTACGTCAGATCACAAAAAGGTAAATACCAAAAGTTACGCCGCTATATTGGCTGGGCATTGATGTTGGCATTTATCTTAATCCCTTTTATTCCTTACCAAGGTCAGCAAGCCATATTACTCGATATCGGCGCGCAGCAGTTTCGCTTTTTTAATACCACCTTATTCCCGCAAGATTTCACCTTGCTAGCATGGATATTTATGGCGGGTGCATTTGCGCTATTTTTTGTTACCACCTGGCTCGGTCGAGTTTGGTGTGGTTACACCTGCCCGCAAACGGTATGGATGATGATGTTTATTTGGGTTGAAGAAAAAGTGGAAGGCAACCGCAATAAACGCATTAAGCTTGATAAATCACCCATGTCATTTGAAAAATTTCGCAAAAAAGGCCTCAAGCATTTAGCTTGGCTGAGTATTTCATTTTTAACTGCTACCACCTTTCTTAGCTACTTTGTGCCTGTTAAAGAGTTATATAGCAATTTAGTAACCTTAGATTGGTCTGGCTTGATTTGGTTTTGGGTAGGTCTATTTGCCGTATGTACTTACGGTAACGCAGGTTTCTTAAGAGAGAAAATGTGTATTTACATGTGCCCGTATTCTCGCTTTCAAGCAGTAATGTTCGACAAAGATACGTATGTGGTTGCCTACGATGAAAAACGTGGTGAATCACGCGGTCGCCGCAAACGTAAAGATGATCCGAAACAACTTGGTTTAGGTGATTGTGTTGACTGTAACCTGTGCGTTGAAGTGTGTCCTGCCGGTATTGATATTCGTAACGGCATGCAATACGAGTGCATTAACTGTGGCGCATGTATTGATGCTTGTGACGAAACCATGGATAAGTTTAATTACCAAAAAGGTTTAATTAGTTACACCAGTGAACACCAACTAGCTGGCCAAAAGACCAATAAATTCCGTTTAAAGCTAGTAGGTTATGGATTTTTTACCGGCTTAGTAATCGTCACTATGCTGATTTGGATGAATTTACGCGTACCTATTGAAACCAGTATTCTGCGTGACCGAAATGCGCTGTATCGGGTGAATTACGAAGGGTTAACTGAGAACACCTACACGCTAAGAATTACCAATAAAACGCAAAATACACTGAATTACACGCTAACACTGCTCGAAGATTCACGTTTTGTGCTAAGCGCACCACAAAACATTGTTATTCCAGCTGGTGAGATGAGCCAGTTCCCAGTCACGATTACGGCTGATGGCTATGATTTAAAACAAAAAGTAACGGATGTTCGCTTTAAAGTTCAAGCTATCGAGCAACCGGATATCCAAATCATTAAACAGTCTAAGTTTTATAAACCCTAAGCTGTAAAATCAACTTATAGCTAAGTTCCCTAGCACGCAAGGCTCAATCTAATTGAGCCTTTTTTCTTTACAACAGCTCAAACGCGATCAATAATCATTATCATTAAGTTGGTAGGTTAGGTATTTTAATATGAGCTGGCAATCCACAATGATTAAAGGCAATGAGTGTTTTGATTCACATAATTGGCTAGAGGCGGAAGGCTACTACAATCGCGCTATTGAGCTGGTTGATTTGCTATGGCAACAAGAAGTTAGCAACTTAGAAGCGATGCAAGCTTGGGTATGCGGTTATCAGAACCTCGCTGCCACCTACGAACAACAAGGCCAGCTAGAACGTGCACTGCAATGTTTATTGCACGCCCATTATCGCGTATTACAGCAAGCCAACAATAAAGCTATCTCAGAGCATGCACAAAGCCATGCCTTACAAATGTCCTCAGTCACGTTTAAAAGCATTTCGGTATTTAAAGGAAAGCATGCAAATTACACTCGCTGTATGGATGTGCTTGATCATGTGTGTGCCGCCCCCGCAGATATTAAAAACGCAAAATTAAAAGCTGCGTTAGTGCACTAGTTAGGGAGTTTGGTATGTCTAATTTATACATCAAAATCATAGCAATATGTTTATTGCTACCACACAGCCTTATGGCACATACAGGGCATGATCATAGCCCATTGTTTGACCTGTTGATTCACCTAGCATGGATAACACCAACGGTATTACTGTTCGTTTTTGTCAGTTACAAGGTAAAAATGCGTAACCTTGCTAAGGAGGGAAGATGAAAAAAGCAGCAAGCTTGAATAGGGCTCTAACTCAGCTCGATAAACTATTTAAATTTGAAATTGTTACGGCAAATTGCGACGCATCGCTTAAAACAGAGAACACAAAAAATGTTCGGATTAAGCATAAATAAAGTAACTGGCAACAGCATGTCGCCCGCGATAATGCCCAATAATTATGTGCTATTACATAGCTTTGGCAGTATGAAACATTTAAAAAAAGGGCAAATAGTTAAAGTCGCACACCCTATTTTTGGTGCCATAATTCAACGCATTGCCTATCAAGATAAAAATGGTCTTTATTGGTTAGCTGGTGACGACCCTAACAGTTTAGCCTGCTGCCAAATAGGACCGATTAGCGCCGAGCAAATCATCGGCGTAATGATTTGCAACCTGCGCTAAGCCCTTGCATGATTACGCGTCGAGCGCGTCAAAAATTCTCTTTCACAGCAAGATTCTAATGCCGAGTATTAACCAAGTTTTGCAAGTTAAATTCTAGCGGTTGCTGCGCCGACACAGAAAAACGCGAAAAATCGATTTGTTCGAATTCTTGTTCACGTAATAGTTTGCCAAACGGCTCTCGAGCTGGTGAGTCCGAGGACTCAAAAATTGCGAGTTGCTGACTCATGGCGCCCGCCTTTTTAGGGTAGAGGTGATTATCATGCAGCATCAATAATGCTTTTGCGCCTAATGTTACATGCCCACCAAAAGACACATCGGTCGCATATGCTTTATCATGAACATCCCAATTAATGCCGCCAATAATGACCTTATCTGATTGCTTTAGCTTATTTACCGCTGCAATTGCACCAAACGCCATTGCGTCATTTGCCGACCAAATAATGTCAGCGGGATACTTTGACAATACGCCATAGGTTTTTTTGTAAGCTTTCGACTCAGACCAACTAGCAACCGTTGAATCAATTAAACTCACATGAGGGTGCTTTTTTAAAGCGCGCTGCAAACCAAAGCGACGCTCCTCTGCCGCCGGTGTATTATAATCACCAAGCAGTGCATACATAGTAAGCTGCTGTTTTTTAAGTTCACCAGCGCGTTTAATTAATGCCTCTGCAAGCTGTTCACCTACCTTTTTATTGTTCGGCGATAAGCATCCTATCACTTTGCTTTTGATGTTATCTGGCAGAGATGCCTGCTGTGAGCGACTAAATTTGTTGAGCAACAAAAACACTTTAATATCGGTGTCAACAAGCTGCTCTAGCATTTGCGGTAACATTTGCTTTTCATTTACCAGAATTAAGTAATCGGGCTTTAGCGCTATCGCGTCGCTAACCAGTTTTTTCATCAGAATATGATTGCGTTCAGCATGCAATGATACGAGATCTATGTTGAGGTCGTTTGCAGCGGCAACCATAAAGTGATTCACGTTTGGCCAAAAGTCGCCAGAATCATTGTCTGTGGCATAACCCGGGTTAATAAAAACAACTTTCATATGGGAATTGGCACTAGCAAACACTGACCACATCAGCAGCATTAAAAACAACCAAACACGCACGACACTATTCACTTTCACACATCACCTTACTGCATCTAGATCGCTATAAGTATATAACTTAAACAAAAATATAGCTGCATGTTCTCAACTAATCAGAGCAGCTCTCTCGCTCGGTTGTGTGCTGGTGTAAATTTGCTACTAATCGATAGAGATTCATGTTCGAAAAGCCTTTGAATATATTTGAAAAAGTTCGATAACGGTAGGTAAATAGATATTGTTAGAGGAAATAAAAAAGGCTGAACCTACGTTCAGCCTTTTCGTTATTTAACCTGAAATCAGATTACGTAAAGCTTATTTTTCAAAATACAGCTTTTCGCGTTTTTTCTTACCTACTTCATTCATCGTTGCAGTATCAAATAAACGACCGTTAATCATAGTGTGCGTTACTTTATCAGTATCGCGAATATTTTCTAACGGGTTGCCATCGATCACCATTAAGTCGGCAAGCTTACCTACTTCAAGTGAACCAATGTGTTTATCTAAACCGAAGTGCGTTGCAGGGTCGATGGTTGCAGTGCGGATCACCTCAAGTGGTGCCATGCCGCCTTGCGCGAACATCCACATTTCCCAGTGTGCCGCTAACCCTTCACGTTGACCGTGTGCACCAATGTTCACTAGTACATCTAAGTCTTGTAATTCTTTCGAAACACGGGCGTTATTTACGTGATTATAATGATGATCAGGCGCTTTAACGCGGCGCATTGAGCGCGGTAGTAACTTGTTCTTAGGTACGTATTTCGACAGAATTGGGTGCGACCACACATCTGTTTTATCGTACCAGTAGTTTTCACCCCAAATACCACCATAGGCAACACCTAACGTTGGTGTATAACCTACTTTAGTTTGGCTCCACAGCTGCTTAATATCATCATAAATATTCGCCACTGGTAGTGAGTGTTCAACACCCGTGTGGCCATCCACCACCATGGTTAAGTTATGCTGCAGTAATGAGCCGCCTTCTGGCACTACCATCATGCCTAGTTCACGTGCAGCTTGCACAACTTGTTGACGCTGATTACGACGAGGCTGGTTGTACGATTTAACACTAATCGCACCCACTTTTTGTAAACGCTCAATATGGAATTTCGCATCGTCTAGACTATCAACATGGCTGGTGTAACCTGGCATGTTCGCACCATATAAAATCGTACCGGTTGAGAAAATGCGCGGCGCAACAATTTTACCGGCTTTTTGCATTTCACTCGCTGCGAATACTTCAGTTGTGTCATTTGATGGGTCGTGAATTGTCGTTACACCAAATGCTAAGCCTGCTAGGTTTTCCCAGTTTTGCTGAGGAATAATTTCATTTGAACCTTGCGAACCGTGCGCGTGTGCATCAACAAGACCCGGCATAATGGTTTTGCCGTTCATCTCGATAATTAATGCATCACTTGGTACGCTCACATCAGCCACAGTGCCAACCGCTTTAATGTGCTTACCATCCGTTACGATTACACCATTTTCAATTACCTCATCACCTTTCATGGTAATGATGCGTGCGCCAGTCAGTGCAATTACACCTTTTGGTGCATCCATTTTTTGTTTAAAGCCAATGTTTTGGCCGTTTTCAACTTTAAACGACTTTGACTCATCTTTGGCAATATCAAACACACCGTTTAAATCAGCATGGTAAAGCTCAGGACCTAGCGACCAGTAAAGTTTATCAGCTGACGTATTCCAGCTAATGTTTTCACCGGCGCGAACTGATAGTTGCTCCACTGGAAACTGGCTATCTTTTGGACCGATATTGATGGTTTTTCCGCGCTCCACAAATGGCGTTACAAATACTTTAAAACGCTCAGCAAACGCTAAGTACTTTCCATCCGGCGATACACGGAATTCAGTCGCGTGTTTTGCTTCGTATAGTTTGCGCTCTTTTTTGCTGGCTAGTTCAACCACTGAAAGCGATGGTTTTGGCCATGCTTGCATTACATAAATACGGTCGTTCTCAGCACCAAATTGCGGTTGAATACCATGTTTAGTAATAAATTCTTCGTCACCGCCACGGCTGCTGACAGCATAGATACCCGGTTTTACCGAGTAGCTCGGATCTAGAATCGCACCGCCTTTAATTTTGCGATACACCACAGTATCGCCATCTGGACTAAAGGTTGGTTCAACGTATTTACCTTTAGTTTCAACAATGTCTTTACCACGACCTGAACGTGCTGACACCACACGAATAGTGCCCTGCTCGTTATCATCCCAAGTTACGTACACTATTTTCTTACCATCGCGAGAATAAGATGGGAAGAACTCAAAGTGATCGCTTTGTTTAGTTAGGCGCCTTACTTTGCCCGACTCTAAATCACGCTTATAGATATGACCCATAGCTTCAAAAATCGCAGTTTCACCATCTGGCGAAACTTGCACATTGCGTAGCATTTTTACGTCAAACTCTTTGGTATCAAGATTTTGTGCAACACGTAATGCCGTTTGTAACTTCTTGCTAGTTTCCACTTCAAATGGAATGTCGCTTACTTTTTTGCTTTCAACATCCAGCTTGTGAAGTTTACCGCCCGCCCAGAAGATCAGTTCTTCATTGTCAGGGGTCCAAGCGATGGTCGTATAAACACCGTGAATTGCCCATGTTTCCTGCATATCACGCTCAAGCGCACCATATAGCTTTGTATGCTCACCCGTTGCAAAGTCATATACATAAAGACTTGATTGGAAATCGTCACGTTTTACGTAAGCAAGCTTTTTACCATCCGGTGATGGCGTTGGACGAATTGCGCCACCCATGCCTTCAATAATGGTTTCAATTTCACCAGTTTCACGGTCGTAGCGTTTAATTTTATAAATGCCCGCAACAGAATCTTTTGAGTAGTGAAAAGTTTTACCTGGTGTCGCATCTTGTGAGAAATAAACATAGCGACCATCAGGTGAAAATGCTGGTTCACCTAAATCTTTTTGATCGTTTGCACGCTTAGTTAGCTGTACACCTTTGCCGCCTGCTTTATGGTAAAGCCATACTTCACCAGCGCCAAGTGAACGCGTGCCCGTAAAGTGTTTACGCGCAGCGATAAAGTCGCCATTAGGACTCCATACAGGGCTATTTAATAAACGGAATGTTTCGTTGGTTACCGCAACTTGGTTTGAACCGTCAATGTTCATTAGCCAAATATTGTCGCCGCCACCTTGGTCTGACGTAAACGCGATTTTTTTGCCATCTGGGCTAAAACGCGGCTGCATTTGCCAAGGAATATCAGACGTCAGCTTAGTTGCTTTACCGCCTGAAATTGGCATTGTGTAAATATCACCAAGTAGATCAAACGCCAGTGTTTCTCCATCTGGGCTTACATCTACGTTCATCCAAGTACCTTGTTGCACTTTGATGTTGGCATCTAAAAATTCACCTTGTGGCGCTTCAACTTGCCACTCTTTTTTCTCTTCTTTTTTTGCTTCTTCTGCGCCGGCCTGTGAGCACAACGCTAAGCTCACTGCCATCGCAAGTGAGGTCTTTAATATTTGCTTCATCTCGGAGTCTTCTAGTTGTCACGTTTATTCTGTAACGAATTGAAACAAAATCGTGATTAATTAGCTAGTTTGCTTGAGTTAAAACCACCTAAAAAATCGATTAAAAATTTAGCAATTGGCTAAATAGAAATATTTTGCAACAAGTTACGACGCAAAATGCTTAAACAATCAACAGTTTTATGTTTAGCTTGTACCGATAAATTACCTTTAGGGACTAAACATGAAAACCTTACTTAACCTAGCGGTTAGTGCAGCAATTGCGACCGCATCTATCACGGTCGCACATGCAGCAACGCTACAAGACACAGTAAAAAGTGAAGTGCGCAGCGATAAAAATAAAGCACGTGATGAATTTCGTAACCCACAACAAACGCTAAACTTCTTTGGTTTAAGCAAAGATATGAATGTGGTAGAAATTTGGCCAGGCGGCGGTTGGTACACCGAAATTATCGCGCCTATGGTGGCTGAAAAAGGTAAATTTGTTGCAGCGCATTTTCCATCAGGTACAGATATTGGTTACTTCAATAAACATTTACCCAAGTATCAGGCAAAAATTAAAAACACACCGGCACTGAGTAAAACTGTAATCACCGAATTTCACCCTAAATTTAGTCCAGAAATGGCCCCTGCTGGCAGTGCCGACATGGTGCTAACTTTCCGTAACTTACATAATTTTTATATGACTAGCGACGAGATGATGCAATCAACACTTGATGCTGCATTTAAAGCGCTTAAACCTGGCGGTGTGTTAGGTGTGGTCGATCATAAATTACCTGAAAACCTAGACACAGAAGCCTTTCGCCAATCGGGTTACATTAAACAAAGTGTAGTTGAAGCGGCCGCTAAAAAAGCGGGCTTTAAATTGGTTGCCAGTTCAGGCGTGAATGCCAATCCGCTTGATCAAGCACAGTACGAAAAAGGCGTATGGACATTACCACCAACACTTGCACTAGGTGATAAAGACAAAGCCAAGTACCTTGCTATTGGTGAAAGTAACCGTTTCACGCTTAAGTTTGTAAAACCTAAGCTATAAACAGACAAGTAAAGCAGGCACAGTGTGCCTGCTTTTTTATATTAGAATTGATAACTTACCGTAATTTTGTAGTTACGCCCTAGTTCACCCGCATCTGTTGCATTACTGGCTGGTGCACGTAAATAGCGTTCGTTGGTAATATTATCTACCCCTACAACAACGCCTACCCCTGAAAGCACACCTTCGCCTTGATAGCTCGCATTTAAATTATAAAGTTGGTATGAATCAGTGCCCCAACCTCGGTCTAAATAGGCTTCTGGCAAGCGTTTTTGCTCAGCATATGCGAGCATCTGCACACCCACATTCAGGCTATCAAGCACTTGGTAATTTAGATTAAGTGTGAGTTTATCTGCAGGTGCTTCTGTATAGGCTTGTTTGTCATTTTCAATGGTACCTAAAAAGAAGTTAGGTACGCCGTACGCATCCATTTCAATTGTGGAATACCCTAAATACGCATCAAATTTACTAAGCGAGTAATGCAGTTCTAATTCAACACCGCTGCTTTCAAGTTTGCCGATATTCTTCGCGCTGTAATCACGGTGCGTGGCCACCGGCACACCATTGCTAGGGTTAGGGCCTGGTGAACCCAGCTGCTTATTGCCATTTTCGTCGACGTAATACATAAACGGTACGTTATCGATAAAGTTTTCGATATCGTTATTGAAATACATAGCCTTAACAGTGAACACATCGGCAAAAGCAACGTTAGACCAATCTAAGCCGAAGCCCACTTCAATATTTTCTGAAAGCTCTGGCTTTAAATCAGGCTGCGGTTCTTGATAGCAAATTTTGCCACCAATGTGGCAGCGCCATTCATCTTTTTTATACAGTTCTTGTACCGAAGGTGCGCGAAATGCCTCTGCATATTTTGCATAAAAATTAAGGAAATCAGTCGCTTTATAGGTTACGCCTAATTCACTGGATAACTCGCCGCTATCGCTATTATCGTAATCATCAAATGTGGTACTACTGCGATCAAAGACATCATAGCGCAAGCCCGCAGTGGTCAGTAATGTATCGTTTAAAAAGCTGGCTTGGTCAATTGCCGCAAATGAGAAATTAGTTGAATCACTTTTACCGTAAAACGTCGAGCTGACACCTTCTTCAAGTTCATTTTGTTCAAATTCTTCGTATTCAAAATTGAACTCAAGCGCTAATTTGTGATTAATCACGCCTTCAAATTCAGATAAGTTAGCAACCCTTAAACCTGTACGTGTATTGCTGCCATCACTTAATTTATCAAACGCTATTTTATTACCACGATTAACAATGTAGCCCATGGTTACTTCATCGTAACTTTTCTTTGAGAACACTGCCTGCACATCTAAATCGATAAGCGCTGAGGTTGGCTGATAGGTATAACTAGTCATTAATTCAATGTAGTCATTTTTATAGTCTTCAGACAAAGTAGGATAACGCAGCGCTAAATCCAAACGCTGCCCATAAGGCTGATTAAGCGATTCGGTTTCACTCCAATCTAGTTTGGTTTGTAAGCTATGATCTGGTGCGAAGTACCACGTGTTTTTAATTGTTGCGTTAGTTCTAGCTGAGTCATTACTGATTTTTTCCAACTTGGCTAACTCGCCAACTTCGTCACCTTTATCGTCGCTTGGTACAACATCAATATCTGAAAATTCAACATAAGAGGCATGCAAAACCGTGTCTGTTTGCGCAGTTAATGCAAATAAAGAACCGCTAAAACTATTCGAGTCAGACACAGATTGGTGCATTACCTGAGCGCGAGCGCCAAAACCTTCTTCACCATTTAAGTAATCGCTTGCATCTTTAGTGACCAAACGAATACTACCACCTACTGCGCCAGAACCTACGGTTAACGAATCTGCGCCACGCAGTACCTGAACTTGCTTTAATTGGGCTGGATCTATACCTAAGCTATTAATAGTTGCAATATTGCTGCCGCCATCTGATTCTGTTTTGCGTTTCACATTATCAATTGATACAAAAATACGTTCGCCATACAAACCACGAATCGCTGGTTGACCTGAAAGTGGCGTTACACTGCCAGCCATATCAACACCCGGTAACTCTTTCAAAATATTGCTTAGTTCAGCTTCTTGGTTACGCTTAATGTGTTCGTCGTTAACTTGCGAGATCGATGCCGCGGCATCATGCTTTGCCACAGTTAGCTTGTGACCAAATACTGAAATCGTTTCAATATCTTGTTCACCAGCTGATTTTTCATTGTTATTTTGGGATTGTGCATTAAACGCTGTGGTAGATAAGCCAAAAATAATGGCTGTTGAAACTAGCGTACGAGAGAAGTTCATTTACATTTTCCTTAACGATAATTATTCGCACTCGCGTTAAGATTAAAGTATCTGCTCTAGGCTTTCAATATCTAAGTTCACTAAAAAAACATTTAAAATCAGTATTTAACAAACAATTAATAAGTATTTAATTAAAAAAGAACTGGTGAAATTAAGACAATAATACGATTTTATACTGAGTTTTATTATTACGCTTACACTGTTTTAACTAATTGCAATGCAGGTTAAAATATCCGCCGTTTTTACAATTCAATATGATTTAGGTACTCATCTTAAAACGTGAGTTTAATCGGCACAGGGAGTGGGTTTATTTAACGCTAACCATGCTGGATTGTTATCGATGTGAAAAAAGGAAATTAATTTAATGGCATTAACCACTGTTATTCTCGCTGCGGGTAAAGGTACTCGTATGCGTTCAAAGTTGCCGAAAGTACTGCACCCTGTTGCCAACAAGCCTATGGTGCAACACGTTATTGATAATGCATTATCGCTTGGCGCTAACACCACTAACTTAGTCTACGGTCATGGCGGCGAGTTATTAAAAGAGCACCTAGCGCATAACGATGTGAACTGGGTATTACAAGCAGAGCAACTTGGTACTGGCCACGCGGTGGCACAGGCAAAAGAGCATATCGCGAATGACGATACCGTATTAATTCTTTACGGCGACGTACCACTTACTAAAAAATCAACATTAGAAGCACTACTTGATGTAACACCAAGTAAAGGCCTCGCTATTTTAACCGTCAACTTAGATGATCCATCGGGCTATGGCCGCATTGAGCGTAAAGATGGCAATATTGTGGGTATTGTTGAGCAAAAAGATGCCAACCCAGAGCAACTAAAAATCACCGAAATTAACTCAGGCATTATGGCAGTTAACGGCGGTTTGTTACGTGATTGGCTCGGCCGCTTATCAAATAACAATGCTCAAGGCGAATATTACCTAACAGATATTGTTGCTATGGCGCACGCTGATGGCGTTGAAATTACCTCTGCCCAACCAAGCGATTTAATGGAAGTTGAAGGTGCTAATAATCGCGTGCAGCTAGCTGCATTAGAGCGTGCTTATCAAGCGTGGCAAGCTGAAGATTTAATGCTAAATGGCGCAAGCTTGGCTGACCCTGCACGTATTGATGTGCGTGGTGAAGTCACCACAGGTCAAGACGTACAAATTGATGTTAACGTAGTATTTGAAGGCAAAGTAGTGCTTGGCGACGATGTGGTTATTGGCCCGAACTGCGTGCTAAAAGACTGCGAAATCGGCGATGGTGTGGTGATTAAAGCTAACTCTATTGTTGAAGAAGCAAGAGTTGCTGCTAAATGTACACTTGGCCCATTTGCACGCCTTCGTCCAGGTGCCATTATGGAAGAAGACTCGCACATTGGTAACTTTGTCGAAATGAAAAAGACTCGCTTAGGCAAAGGCTCTAAAGCGAATCATTTAACGTACCTTGGCGATACAGAAGTAGGCGAAAAGGTGAATATTGGCGCCGGCACCATTACCTGTAATTACGATGGTGTAAATAAGTCTAAAACCATTATTGGCGATAACGCGTTTATTGGCTCAAACAGCTCGCTAGTAGCGCCTGTTGAAATTGGTCAAACAGCCACAATTGGCGCAGGCTCAGTTGTTACCGCCAATGTTGCAGAGCAGCAGTTAGCTGTATCACGCGCAAAACAACGCAACATTGATGGTTGGCAGCGCCCTGTTAAGAAAAGCTAACAACAACGCTATTGAAAAAGCCGGTGTAATCACC
>NZ_JAKFZO010000049.1:0-1211 GCF_021654175.1 Pseudoalteromonas sp. MMG024 | reverse complement strand
TGATCTTCCCCTAAACAACTAGACATCTTTTATTTTGAAAATGAAGTAAGATAGAAGGTGTTATGAGAAATAAATATCCACAAGAGTTTAAAGACGAAGCCGTTCGTCAGGTCATCGATAATGGCTACGCAATTAAAGATGTAGCTAATCGCCTCGGAATTACTGATAAATCACTTTATAACTGGGTGAGTAAGGCAAAGAAAACGCCTAAACAGAATAAAGAAAGTGACGAAATCAAGCGGTTAAAAGCTGAGTTAAAGCGTGTTACTCAGGAGCGCGACATTTTAAAGGAGGCCGCCGCGTTCTTTGCAAGCGAGTCAAGGAAAGATACGCGTTCATAAAGTCTCGCCTCGATAAGTGGAAAGTCACGCAAATGTGCTCTGTGCTTAACGTTCATCGAAGTGGTTTTTATGCTTGGCTAAATGAGCCTGAGTCAATTAGGGCAATTGAAAACAAGCAACTGACCAAAGAGATAAAAGAAGCGTTTGTTGAGTCTGGAGGCGTTTATGGAAGCCCTCGAATTACAGCTCAACTGAGACGTAATGGCACGCGTGTTGGTGAAAATCGCGTGGCGCGTCTAATGCAGCAAGCCAAGCTTAAAGCTAATTTGGGCTACAAGCGTCGTTATTTTAAATCGTCAATGCCATCTGTCATTTCGGATAATCATGTACAACAGCAATTTGTGGTGGCAGAGCCTGATACCACTTGGGTGACCGACATCACCTATATCAAAACTTATGAGGGATGGCTGTACTTAGCAGTCGTTGTCGATTTATTCTCACGCAAAGTCATAGGCTGGTCTATGCAGCCCACAATGAAGCGTGAAATTGTAATAAAAGCACTGCTGATGGCGGTATGGCGTAGGCAACCAAGTGCTAATGTTATCGTGCATAGTGACCAAGGTAGTCAATATACAAGTGAAGACTATCAAGCGTTCTTAACGGCAAATAACCTTACAAGCAGTATGAGCAGGCGTGGTCATTGTTTGGATAATGCTGTTGCTGAGAGTTTCTTCCACTCGCTAAAAACGGAGCGAGTGAAGCGAAAAATCTACGCGACTAGGAATGAAGCAAGAGCAGACTTGTTTGACTATATAGAAGTATTTTACAATCGAGTACGACTGCATAGCCATCTAGGCCATCAGTCCCCTGAAGAGTTTGAGAACCGATATAACTCGGTAAGCTAGGTGTCTAGAGTTTCAGGGGAAGATC
>NZ_JAKFZO010000048.1:0-1489 GCF_021654175.1 Pseudoalteromonas sp. MMG024 | reverse complement strand
GCTGTCTCTTATACACAAATCCCTGCTAAAAAATTAGCGGGGATTTTTTTGAACTAAATCTTTGTTCCGCGATCAGATCTTCAAACCTATTTTGGAGATAGCGATGCTAAACAAGCATCAACAGTGGGCTGAACAGCAGTTTGGAAAAAGTAATCTCGGTAACCCTAGAAGAACAGCACGTCTGGTAAAATTAGCCTCATCTATCGCCAAGGAACCAGGATAGTCACTCGTGAATATCGCCCAATCTCCCGCCGACATGGAAGGTGCTTATCGGTTTATTCGTAATGAGCATGTTGATGCCAATGCAATAGCCGAGTCTGGATTTCAAGTCACCGCTGAGCAAGCATAATCACACAGCTTACTGCTTGCACTCGAAGACACCACAACGCTGATTTATAAGCACCCTTCCATTCGCCATAAATTGGGCCATGTTGGGAAAGGTAAAAAGCAACGAGGCATGTTGGCGCACAGCGTCTTACTTTTTTCACCACAAGATAATCAGGTCGTCGGCCTCATCGAACAATCACGCTGGAGTCGAGATATCAGTACCATAGGGAAAAGAGAACAACACGCCCAAATACCGTATGAAGAAAAAGAGGGTTATAAATGGGAGTCAGCATCACGTGCGATGGCACAGCGGCTACAGACAAAAATGTCAGATGTTATATCGGTTTGCGATAGAGAAGCAGACATTTACGAATACCTACAATATAAACTCACAGAACAACAGCGTTTTGTCGTGCGTTCCATGCAAAGCCGCCATATTGAAGAGGGGAAAGATAAGCTCTATTCCTTTGCAAGTGAATTAGAAAGTGCCGGTACAAAACACATCGAAATCGCTCAAAAAGGCGGGCGTAAAGCACGTACAGTGAGACTTGATATCACCTTCGCATCAGTCAGCTTAAAGGTCCCTTATAACAAGAAAGGGCATTCACTGCCTGTTTATTATGTTGGTTGTGCAGAGAGAGGTAACCCAGAAGGCGGGTTGAACTGGCACCTTCTCACCAGTGAGCCTGTTACAAATAAAGAAGAGGCGTTAGCAATAATCAGCTACTACGAACATCGATGGTTAGTCGAGGAATATCATAAGGTGTGGAAAAGTGACGGCACTGACATAGAAAGCTTACGCCTACAAAACCAAGAAAACATGGAAAGGTTGGTCACTATTCATGGTTTTATCGCTACGCGTATATTGCAACTAAAATTCGCACGTAATCAGCCTAACAATCCAAGTTGTGAGCAGGTATTATCGGGTAAAGCTTGGAAGCTTTTATGGCTAAAGAGAGTAAAAACGACGTTACCAGACACCGCTCTCAATATGAAATGGGCTTATGAGGAGCTTGCTAGGCTTGGTGGTTGGAAAGACACGAAACGTACAGGACATGCTTCAGTTAAAGTGCTAATGCAAGGGTGGCTTAAACTGCAAGCCATCCTTGAAGGCTACGATTTAGCTAAGTCTCTTGAGTCTGACTTGTGATCAAGAGACAGC
>NZ_JAKFZO010000046.1:0-1649 GCF_021654175.1 Pseudoalteromonas sp. MMG024 | reverse complement strand
CTCAAACAGAACAAAAATAGAACAGCAAAGATCAACAGACCCTAACAATTAGCGAGCAAGCTTACGCCAAACTTCCGTTTCTTCTGTGCCATTTACCAATCCTTTGTGATGCCAGTAAATAACTTCTTGGCCGTGTTCTTGTTTGGTTTCAAGCCAACCGTTAAAGGTAAATACTTTACCTTGGTGCTCATTTGAAGTGCCTTTTTCAATATGCTCGCTGTAGCTATCGCCGTCTATGGTAAACTTGCCGGCTAAATACCCTAAAAACTCACCTTGCTGCATATTGTTTAAGGCAAATTTATCGCCTTTCACGGTTTTGATTGCCACAAGTGTTGCGTTATCTGCTGTTAGTACTTCACCTGACGGCGTTTTGTATTCACCTTTAATAAATTGCCAATCCCCTTCATATTGGTGGGCAATGGCATTTGATACAAAAAGTGCGAGTGTTAGGCATAGTCCTTTAATTAAATTCATTGGTATTTCCTGTTATTAATGTTTGGTAACAGTTAATACTAAAGGCCTTTTAAAAAGTAGTGTTAGAATCACAAATCAGAAAAAAATAAGAAAAATTCAGCCCACAAATTACGTTAATTACCGCTCAGGAGTATAAAAAATGCAGCCATCATCTACACGCCTTAATTATTCATTTATCACTGAAAAAGATATCAATGATTTATTTGAGCTCGACCAAGACCCTGCGGTAATGAAATATTTAAATGGTGGCAAGCCAACCACGATGGAAGAAAAGCACACAGTGTTTTTACCGCGCATGGCAAAGTATGCCAATAAAGAAAAAGGTTGGGGTCTTTGGAAAGTTAACATTAAAGAGTCAGGTGAATTTATTGGTTGGATTTTAGTAAGGCCAATGCATTTCTTTAATGATGAAACCGATACCCAGTGGCATAACCTTGAACTAGGTTGGCGTTTTAAGCAAAGCTCATGGGGTAAAGGCTATGCAACCGAAGCGGCCAATGCCCTAGTTGAGCAAATTGCGTTAATGCCAAAGTACACGCATATTAGTGCAATTGCGTTAAAAGAGAATGCGGGCTCCATTGGTGTAATGGAAAAGCTTGGTATGAGGTTTGTGAAAGAGTATATGCATAATGATCCGCTAGGGGATATTCCAGCGGTTTATTATGAACGGAAGTTATGATTGTCGTATTTATTTTAAGAGCGAAATTTACTTGATAGCTTATTCTTAACAGCTTTTTATACTTGAAAGTATATTTGTCGCACTGGCGACAGCAGCCAAAGGGAGGCTAACGCCGGTCTCCCTTTGGAATCCCTCGGCGCCCCAAAATCAAACTGATTCTTCAAACATAATTTAAATGTGAACATAAACGCCATGAATCGGCATCCATGCCTTAGCATGGCTTGCTCGACCGCTTCGCGCCCTGTCTCGCATTATTCATTTAAATTATGTTTTCAGGTTTGATTTCATGGGTGACGAAAGACCGAAGCAACGCTTCGCAGCTTGAGGAAGTGAGGTCATGGATGAATTATTAACTCAATGCGATACATTGCTTTTTGTTTTAACGCAATTTAGTGCCAGAACCTGCCTTTGGGAAAGGGGCAAATCAACGACTCTGACCCCATTGATTGCAATTATTAACCTGCCTGAACTCGGCTATATGACCAACAAACAAGCT
>NZ_JAKFZO010000045.1:0-3280 GCF_021654175.1 Pseudoalteromonas sp. MMG024 | reverse complement strand
TAGGAGCTTGGCGATGTTCTACTTTCACATGGGCGAACCCACACTATCATCGACGCTGTTTCGTTTCACTTCTGAGTTCGGCATGGGGTCAGGTGGTTCCAAAACGCTATAGTCACCAAGCAAATCTGGTTGACTTAAGAGCTAATCTTAAATCTAAATCTGGAAAGCTTTTTTAAGTAAATGTCTACTTTAGTATTTTTTTGCTCTTTCGAGCTATTCAACTTCTGCGGGTTATAAACCACTTTGGCGTTGTATGGTTAAGCCTCACGGGTAATTAGTACAGGTTAGCTTAATGGCTCGCACCACTTCCACATCCTGCCTATCAACGTTGTAGTCTTCAACGGCCCTTCAGTTAACTCAAGTTAAAGTGAGAACTCATCTCGAGGCTCGCTTCCCGCTTAGATGCTTTCAGCGGTTATCGATTCCGAACGTAGCTACCGGGCAATGCAATTGGCATCACAACCCGAACACCAGCGGTTCGTCCACTCCGGTCCTCTCGTACTAGGAGCAGCCCCTCTCAATTCTCAAACGCCCACGGCAGATAGGGACCGAACTGTCTCACGACGTTCTAAACCCAGCTCGCGTACCACTTTAAATGGCGAACAGCCATACCCTTGGGACCGACTTCAGCCCCAGGATGTGATGAGCCGACATCGAGGTGCCAAACACCGCCGTCGATATGAACTCTTGGGCGGTATCAGCCTGTTATCCCCGGAGTACCTTTTATCCGTTGAGCGATGGCCCTTCCATTCAGAACCACCGGATCACTATGACCTACTTTCGTACCTGCTCGACGTGTCTGTCTCGCAGTTAAGCTTGCTTCTACCATTACACTAACCGTACGATGTCCGACCGTACTTAGCAAACCTTCGTGCTCCTCCGTTACTCTTTGGGAGGAGACCGCCCCAGTCAAACTACCCACCAGGCACTGTCCACAACCCCGATTCAGGGGCCTATGTTAGAACATCAACACTACAAGGGTGGTATTTCAAGGACGGCTCCACACAATCTAGCGACTGTGTTTCAAAGCCTCCCACCTATCCTACACATGTAGGGTCAATGTTCAGTGCCAAGCTGTAGTAAAGGTTCACGGGGTCTTTCCGTCTAGCCGCGGGTACACAGCATCTTCACTGCGATTTCAATTTCACTGAGTCTCGGGTGGAGACAGCGTGGCCATGGTTACACCATTCGTGCAGGTCGGAACTTACCCGACAAGGAATTTCGCTACCTTAGGACCGTTATAGTTACGGCCGCCGTTTACCGGGGCTTCGATCAAGAGCTTCGCCGAAGCTAACCCCATCAATTAACCTTCCGGCACCGGGCAGGTGTCACACCCTATACGTCATCTTTCGATTTTGCAGAGTGCTGTGTTTTTAATAAACAGTCCCAGCCACCTAGTCACTGCGACTCCCGTCCGCTTAGAGAGCAAGTCTCATCACAGATAGGAGCGTACCTTCTCCCGAAGTTACGGTACAATTTTGCCTAGTTCCTTCACCCGAGTTCTCTCAAGCGCCTTAGTATTCTCTACCTGACCACCTGTGTCGGTTTGGGGTACGATTCGAAATAATCTGAAGCTTAGAGGCTTTTCCTGGAAGTATGGCATCAACAACTTCACATCCGTAGATGCTCGTCTCGTATCTCAGCCTTAAAGAAACCCGGATTTACCTAAGTTTCAAGCCTACATACTTTCACATGGACAACCAACGCCATGCTTGTTTAGCCTGCTCCGTCCCCCCATCGCAATTATTCCAAGTACGGGAATATTAACCCGTTTCCCATCGACTACGCCTTTCGGCCTCGCCTTAGGGGTCGACTCACCCTACCCTGATTAGCATGGGATAGGAACCCTTGGTCTTCCGGCGTGCGGGTTTTTCACCCGCATTATCGTTACTCATGTCAGCATTCGCACTTCTGATACGTCCAGCATGCCTCCCGGCACACCTTCAACCGCTTACAGAACGCTCCCCTACCCCGCGAATAAATTCGCAGCCGCAGCTTCGGTGGTATGTTTAGCCCCGTTACATCTTCCGCGCAGACCGACTCGACCAGTGAGCTATTACGCTTTCTTTAAAGGATGGCTGCTTCTAAGCCAACCTCCTGGCTGTCTGGGCCTTTCCACATCGTTTCCCACTTAACATACACTTTGGGACCTTAGCTGGCGGTCTGGGTTGTTTCCCTCTCCACGACGGACGTTAGCACCCGCCGTGTGTCTCCCGGATATTACTTATTGGTATTCGGAGTTTGCAAAGGGTTGGTAAGTCGGGATGACCCCCTAGCCTTAACAGTGCTCTACCCCCAATAGTATTCGTCCGAGGCTCTACCTAAATAGATTTCGGGGAGAACCAGCTATCTCCCGGTTTGATTAGCCTTTCACTCCTAGCCACAGGTCATCCGCTAGCTTTTCAACGATAGTCGGTTCGGTCCTCCAGTCAGTGTTACCTGACCTTCAACCTGCCCATGGCTAGATCACCGGGTTTCGGGTCTATACCCAGCAACTAAACGCGCAGTTAACGCTCGCTTTCACTACGGCTCCCCTAAATGGTTAACCTCGCTACTGAATATAAGTCGCTGACCCATTATACAAAAGGTACGCAGTCACAGAACGAATCTGCTCCTACTGCTTGTACGTATACGGTTTCAGGTTCTATTTCACTCCCCTCACAGGGGTTCTTTTCGCCTTTCCCTCACGGTACTGGTTCACTATCGGTCAGTTGGGAGTATTTAGCCTTGGAGGATGGTCCCCCCATATTCAGTCAAAGTTTCACGTGCTCCGACCTACTCGATTTCACTGTAAATAAGTTTTCGTGTACGGGACTATCACCCTGTATCGTCAAACTTTCCAGAATGTTCCACTAACTACATTACAGCTTAAGGGCTAATCCGATTTCGCTCGCCGCTACTTTCGGAATCTCGGTTGATTTCTTTTCCTCGGGGTACTTAGATGTTTCAGTTCTCCCGGTTCGCCTCACTTACCTATGTATTCAGTAAGTGATACCACTAAGTGGTGGGTTTCCCCATTCGGAAATCCTAGTCTCAAGCGCTTTTTACTAGCTTGACTAGGCTTATCGCAAGTTAATACGTCCTTCATCGCCTCCAACTGCCAAGGCATCCACCGTATACGCTTAGTCACTTAACCATACAACCCAAAATGGTTTGTATTGCTAAAGACAGTTTTTAACTCCGCCAGAAGTTAAATATTGAATACTAAAGTAGATACCAACATAACTTTCGTCATGCGGCATATTTTCTTTACTTTATTTTGAGAACTCTAAATTAAATA
>NZ_JAKFZO010000044.1:0-4163 GCF_021654175.1 Pseudoalteromonas sp. MMG024 | reverse complement strand
GTAACATCACCGTGATAACCAACTTCATTGATAAATAAATCAGTTCCTACTAGTGGTTTGCTGTCTGCTGTTGGCTTTTCAGAAATCACATGACTCACTTTGCAGCTGAAAATAACATGCTGCTTTTGTGCTTCACTGAAAAAGTCAGGTACGGGTACAATTAGGGTATTTGTGCTCATAGCGGCCAATTGCAGGCGATAAAAAACGATAAAGCTGTAAGTATTTAGTGCGGTTACGGATAACCTGATTTAGCTGATCGAGCGACAATAAGTACACATGTGGATTTGTGCGGTAGTAGCTCCCCCAGTTCTCTCCTTGATTTGGCAGACGTTTTGCCTCGGCTTTTACCAGTTTAATGAGCTTTAAACCGTAACGTTCGAGAATGCTCGCAACCTTGTGCGTTGCGCAAAAAGCCAATGCTTTTACGTTCTGATGCACTAACGCCAAGGTTGAAAGCATGAAAAGCGGTGTTGATAAATTACGACCATTACTAAATAAGCTGCCGTACTCCACGATTTGCTCACGATCGACCCCACCATTATGCGCTCTTGCATAAGACTCAATAGGTGCATCTAGGTAATTTTCTAAAAATAGCGGCTCTGTCGCACGGCGAATACCGATTGCAGCTGTTTTTCCAGCAAAACGTAATTGCAATAACAATGGCATGGTAACGCTAATTTCTGCTTGGTAACGGTCTGCATAGCCTTGTTCAATAAAACGTGCAATATGCGACGCTTGCGCCAATGGCGCTAACTCAAAGCGAGGTAATAACGACGCTGTAAAACTAAGGAAATTATCTTTAGGCTTTAACATAAAACGGCTCTCCATCTTGCGATAGAGTAACTTTATGAAAGAAACCTTAAATGAAACTTAAGAAATGTTTGGTTTAAAATTGGCAATTAATGGCGATTAAATTAACCTTTAAAAACATGAGTTTAGCTTTTCTGATTGACATTTTTTTATTTACTCGTCAAAATATTAAAGGCTCACAACATTTTAAGACTCTTTATACCATCTTTTATTGGGATCGACCTGAGATGCTAAATATTACATTAAGCAAACTTTTTGTCTGATCAAATTTAATTTCATAGTGATGTAACTGTGATTTGCACAATTGCTCTATGGTGTCTTTTAAAACGAAATTAAGTTCGCCATTTTGTTCAAACCAAGTGTGCTTCATGATGTCTTGCAAATGGGGAAAGCCTGTCATTTCGGCACAAATCTTGACTTCAACGAAAGTGCTCTCGTTATTTATTTCAGCACTGAACTCAATGTTGCTCTCATAGCGGCTATCCAAAATAATTGACCGCATCAAAAACATAAATAGGCTAGCAAAAAGTGTTGGATTAACGTTTGCTTGCTCTTCGCCAGATAAGTGGCTGACAAAACTAATCTTTCGCTGCTTCAATTGATTACTGAATAACTCATTTGCTTTTTCAATAAGTTGAGATACCGAAAGTAATTCTTTTTCTGAATGTTGAAGTGTTTTTAAGTCTTTTAAGCTTGAAGTAAGTACTGACTTGTAAGATTCTATTTTTTCTGCACGTTGATGTATTTCATCGCTCAATTGATGGGTCAAACTGGGCTTTTTTGCCGTTGCTTTAATTTGCTCGCTTAGGCTTGAAATTTGCGCTGCTTCTGATTGTATTGACTCAAGCACATTATTTTCAAACTCTTTCGCTTCGTGCACTTCTGAAGCTGCTTGCATGACTGTGTCTTTGGTATGCAGCAAGGCTTTTTTCAAATTGATAATTAAATCTGCTCTTGTGGCTAAATCCACAAGCGAATGACGCGTATCAATAAAGTGTTTAAACCCTCGTTTACGTAACTCATTGCTTTCTATTGGGATCGATTGTTCACTAATCAGAATAACATCGAGTTGGCCCGAGTGACACAATTTGAGGAGCGTTGATTGTAATGATGTTTGAGCCAATAATAAATCATGCTCAATCACTAATAAGTCGAGTGTTTTGTCGGTTTCAGCAGCTACCAAAGCCGCATCTATGGTTTGAAAATGAGCACTCGTATAACTTTTCAACTGAGGCAAAACCAAATCCATTAAACTGCTATTTTTAAAACATAACCCTATCTTAGTATTAAATGTTTCTCTTATTTTTGGCTTAAAGTAATTACCATTATTCGCACTCGTTTTATGCTGAAGTGCGAGTTTTATTTTTTGCTCAAACATATTCACTGAAAATGGCTTTACAATGTATTCGCTAACCCCCATTGCAATCGCCTGCTTTACCAAGTTGTGTTCAATAATGCCTGAAACAATAATAAACGGTGTATCTGCTCCTTGAGATGCTTGTCTCACTTGTTTTAATAACGCTAAGGTATCGTATTTATCAGGGTACCAGTCACAAATAATTAAATCGGGTGGGATTTTTTTAAAGTGACGCCAGGCATCTTCAACACGCTTATAAAGGTGAATATTTGAGAAATTAAGCTCATGCAGGATAGATAATAATACCCCATTCATCTCTGGCATTTGCTCAAGTAGGAGTATGGTTAATTCATTCTCTTTCATTTATACGCCTTACTGTGTAACGCTTGAGAACCACTGATAGATTTACCTTTTTAAGATAACGTCTTATTAAGTATAGAGTTATTTCGAAAAGTTGCTGTGTAATTACAAAACTTAAAGTTACCGTCTTCGACAAACATTAATTAAGGCATCATTACTCAAGCAGATCCATTCAAGACGTGTCTAATTGTTAAAAGTTACCAACATTTTCAAACAAATTACCCAAAGTAGTTAAAAGCACGCATTGCTACGCTAAATGCAACTATTACTAATTGAGTAAACTAGGATGTTAACCACCAAAGGGCTTTTTAAGTCTCTACTATTTTCTGTTGTATCGCTTACCCTTGTTGCCTGTTCAAGCGACAAAGAAATCGAAGTATCGAAACCAAATGATGGCCAAACTTTAGCGCAATACGTCGCAAGCCAAGACTTTTCTGGCGCGGTGTTAGTCGCTAAAGATGGTGAAATTTTGCTGAACCGTGGCTACGATTACGCCGAGCGTGCTAACAAAGTAGAAAATACCTCCGAGACCATATTTCGCATAGGTTCGATTAGTAAACAATTTACAACGATGGCTGTATTGATTCTCGAAGAGCGTGGTCTTCTCTCATTGGATGATACGCTTGCCATGTACCTAAATGACTATCCAAATGGTGATAAGATTACGCTTAAAAATCTGCTCAATATGACCAGCGGCATTAAAAATTATACCGAGATGGGAAGCTTCTCATCTTACAAAAATACGTCGCTAACTCCGCTTCAATTAATTGAAAAATTTAAAGATGCACCGCTCGAATTTACGCCGGGTAGCAAGTTTAAATACTCCAACTCAAACTACGTGATAGCGGGTTATATTATTGAAGAAGTGAGTGGTAAAACGTATGCACAGTTTATTGAGCAAGAGATTTTTCAAAAACTAAGCATGACTAACAGCAGCTATGGCAAAGACAAAATTGGCTATGATAAATTTGCACAAGGCTACAGCAACAATAAGCCGGTTGGTGATATTTCAATGACAGTGCCTTATGCCGCGGGTGCATTAGTGTCAACGGTGGAAGATTTATATAAATGGCATCAAGGTGTTACCAACCGCGCACTCATTTCAGAAGAATCTACACAAAAAATGTACACTGTAGGCTTAAATGGCTACGCTCTTGGCTGGAATATCAGTACTAATCGCCACAATGAAAAATTCTATCAACATGGTGGTGGTATTGATGGCTTTGTGAGCTATATTCTGCGTTCAGAAGACAGTGGTTACTTTGTTGCCGTGCTTGCCAATGAAGAGGAGTTCCCTTCAGGTAATTTGGCTTTCAATATTATGAGCTTGGTGGATGCAGATTAAACTGTGCTTGGGCAACGCTTGTTGCCCCGATTACTTTTCGTGTAATCCTTGATTCATGTTCTTACCACCAAGAAACTGTTTTCGCGGAGTGTAATTAATCCAATCCGTTTGTTTGATAATTTTATTCTTGTCGTTGAACTGATGAGCAATAACAAATAACCAAGGCCCTAATACTTGCCCATTATATTTGAATTGATTGAAATGCCCCTCAGTTATAACGTTACGACCGTCAATTACTTGCTTTGAAATGGTTAAAACGGGTTTGCCCGCGAGCATTTCAAATTGACCCTA
>NZ_JAKFZO010000043.1:0-8798 GCF_021654175.1 Pseudoalteromonas sp. MMG024 | reverse complement strand
GCAGCTTATACAGGATGAGTTTTTATGGTGCTCTGGCGCAGCCCAGGAACAATACCAAAGAAACTAAAAGAATTGAGAGAGAACGGTAAACGTTTATTGTTACCAGATAAAAGACAGCGTAAATCATACCCGCGTTCCGTACTCGCTAAAACGCAAAAATATCCTGCGAGGTATAAAAGAAAAAGCGCCACTCGCTCTTAAGCGAGTGGCGCTATGCTAATTGGCACGCCTTTTTTTATGTGTTTTAGGCCGAATCTTGCTACAATTCGCCTAATTAAATTTTAGACTGAACAATAATGAAAAAACCTAATAACTTTCAGCGCATTCGCGAACTTAACTATGTACAGCAGGCATCATTAGCAGCGGCAATGATTGAACGAATGCTGCCTAATTATTTGTTATTTAGTGAAGCGTTAGAGTTTGGTAATGGCACAGAGTTGCGTAATGCTCTTAACTCATTGTGGGAAAAATTATTATTGCCAAAAGCTAAAATTAGCTTAGAAAAATTAAACGAAAAGGTTGAACAAAATACGCCTGATCTCAACGACTTTGATATGTTTGGCGTATACCCTGCAATTGATACGTGTACTGCGTTAATTACCTTAATTAATGGTATGCAGCAAAAAGAAGAAGCTAACTTTGTTGATGTGTGCAAAATATCACAAGCAAGTGTGGCGAAGTTTATCGAATACCAATTAACATCTGAAGGTGAAATAGCCGATAACGCAGCGCTTCGTGCTCACCCTTTAATGGCATACGAAATGGAAGTGCTAGCAGAGCTGATTGATAAAGTTGAGTCGTTTGAACGTATCGATAAAGATGCAGTGAAAGCGTTAAAACAATTAGCAATTGCTGATGGTCAAAGCAATATCGGTATTGAAATTTAACGCTTTTATGGGCTACTTGGTCGCTAACAAGTAGCTCGTAACCTGACCAAAATTCTTTTCCTTTAAAATTTGCCAGCCGTCTGGGAAATTCAAGTTTACTAATTCTTTTTCGACTTCCAAATACACAACCGCATCGTTATTTAGCAAATTATTGTCAGCTAATAAGTGGCAGGTTTGTTCTGCTAAATTTTTGCGAAAGGGGGGATCAATAAATACTAAGTCGAATTTATCAGCTAGTTTGGGCAAAACCTCTAGACTGTTCCCATGTTTTAATGTGGTATTTTCTGCTTTAAGTACATTGATGTTTTCAGCGATCTGTCGATGTGCTGTTGTATCCAGTTCAATAAACGTTACTTTTTCGGCGTAGCGAGACAGTGCTTCGAACCCTAAACCACCTGAACCTGCAAAACAATCTAACACATTGGCATTGCTGGTGTATGGCATCAACCAGTTAAATACGGTTTCCTTCACTCTGTCTGTTGTAGGTCTCAAGCCTTCAACATCATGCACTTTTAACTTTCTCGAACGGAACTTGCCGCCAATAATTCTAATTTGGCCAGAATTGTTTGTTGGCTTGTTTTTTTGCTTGTGTGATCGCATTACAAATTTACTTACAGAATTAGACTAAAAAACCAATATGATTTTTTTCATTCACCGGTGAAAGTGATACCATATTGGGAATTGTAGTTTATCAGAATTTTGTGATTGGTATTTAACTTAAATGGCAAAAAATAAATTTTTATCTTGGCTTGGTTTCGGCAAAAAAGACGAGCAACAGCAGCAAGAAGAAGCACGCCTAGCGGCAGAAGAACAAGCGCGATTAGAAGCGGAAGAAAAGGCACGTTTAGAAGCTGAGGCTGAAGAAAAACGCCAAGCTGAGCAAGCAGCACGTTTAGAAGCTGAGGCGGAAGAAAAACGCCAAGCTGAGCAAGCAGCACGTTTAGCAGCTGAGGCGGAAGAAAAGCGCCAAGCTGAGCAAGCAGCACGAATAGCTGCGGAGGCGGAAGAAAAGCGTCAAGTAGAGGAAGCGGAAGAAAAACGCCAAGCAGAAGAGGCCGCTCGTTTAGCAGCTGAGGCGGAAGAAAAACGCCAAGCGGAACTAGCGGCACGTTTAGCAGCTGAGGCTGAAGAAAAGCGTCAAGCTGACGAAGCGGCACGTTTAGCCGCTGAGGCGGAAGAAAAACGCCAAGCGGAACTAGCGGCGCGTTTAGCAGCTGAAGCGGAAGAAAAACGCCAAGCTGAGCAAGCAGCACGAATAGCTGCTGAGGCGGAAGAAAAACGCCAAGCGGAACTAGCGGCGCGTTTAGCAGCTGAGGCTGAAGAAAAGCGCCAAGCTGACGAAGCGGCACGTTTAGCCGCTGGGGCGGAAGAGAAACGCCAAGCCGAGCAAGCGGCACGAATAGCTGCTGAGGCAGAAGAAAAGCGCAAAGCCGAAGAGGCGGCACGTTTAGAGGCTGAGGCTGAAGAAAAACGCCAAGCTGAGCAAGCGGCACGAATAGCTGCTGAGGCGGATGCAAAGCGCCAAGCTGAGCAAGCAGCGCGATTAGCCGCTGAGGCTGAAGAAAAACGCCAAGCAGAAGAGGCGGCACGTTTAGCTGCTGAAGCAGAAGAAAAACGCCAAGCAGAAGAAGCTGCACGAATAGCTGCTGAGGCGGAAGAAAAACGCCAAGCTGAGGAAGAGGCCGCACGAATAGCTGCTGAAGCGGAAGAAAAACGCCAAGCAGAGGAAGCAGCTCGTTTAGAAGCAGAAGAGCAAGCTAAACAGCAAGCTGAAAAAAGTAAGGAACCTAAACTTGGCTTCTTTGGTCGCTTGAAAAGAGGCTTACTTAAAACAAAGCAAAACATCGGTACAGGTTTTGCCAGTATTTTTAGCGGTAAAAAAATCGATGATGAGCTATTTGAAGAACTTGAAACTCAATTACTGACAGCTGATGTCGGTGTTGATACAACCTTAAAGTTAATCGATAGTCTAACCGATGCGGCTGATCGCAAGCAGCTAAAAGATGGTGATGCACTATACGGCCTATTAAAAGAAGAAATGTCGTCAATGTTAGCAAGTGCAGACAAACCGCTTGTGATTGAAAACAGCGATGGCCCATTTGTTATCTTAATGGTCGGTGTAAACGGCGTAGGTAAAACAACAACCATTGGTAAGTTAGCTAAGCAATTCCAAGCTGAAGGTAAATCGGTTATGTTAGCTGCGGGCGACACATTCCGTGCAGCTGCGGTAGAGCAGTTACAAGTGTGGGGCGAACGTAACGATATTCCTGTTATTGCGCAGCACACCGGCGCTGATAGTGCATCTGTTGTGTTTGATGCATTGCAAGCAGCGAAGGCTCGTAACGTGGATGTATTAATTGCCGATACTGCGGGTCGTTTACAAAACAAAGATCACTTAATGCAAGAGCTAGAAAAAATTGCACGTGTGATGAAAAAGCTTGATGTGAATGCGCCACATGAAGTGATGCTAACTATCGATGCAGGTACTGGTCAAAACGCAATTAGCCAAGTAAAACTATTTGATCAAGCTGTAGGCCTGACAGGGATCAGCATAACGAAATTAGATGGTACAGCAAAAGGTGGTGTTATTTTTGCGGTGGCTGACCAATTTAATATTCCAATTCGCTATATAGGTGTGGGTGAAGGTATTGATGATTTACGTACCTTTAATAGCACAGACTTTATTGAGGCTCTGTTTAGCGAAGAATAATTCAACGACATAATTATAATAATGATAAAATTTCAACAGGTAAGTAAAACATACCCAGGTGGCCATAAAGCAATTGAGAAAGTAAGTTTTCACTTACAACCCGGTGAACTCGCTTTCTTGACTGGCCACAGTGGGGCAGGGAAAAGCACCTTGCTTAAACTGATCAGCTTGATGGAGCGCCCATCTGCTGGTGAGGTATATATAAATGGTGTGCTGCTAAATAAAGTAACGGCAAAGCAAGTTCCTTATGTTAGGCGCGATATTGGCGTTATTTTTCAAAACCACCGATTGCTTGACCGTTACTCGGTATTCGATAATGTGGCGTTGCCACTGGTTATTGCTGGCAGTCATCGCCGTGATATCGAAAAACGAGTGCATGCAGCCCTCGATAAGGTAGGGCTGTTAAATAAAGCACGCTGTGCACCAGAAACCCTATCGGGTGGTGAACAACAACGCGTTGGTATTGCGCGGGCAATTGTTAATTCACCGCCTATTTTACTTGCCGACGAACCTACCGGTAATTTAGATCCTGAGTTGTCAGTTGAAATTTTAAAACTGTTTGAAGAATTCAATCAACATGGCACGACTGTGCTTATTGCTACCCACGATTTAGGCTTAATAGCGCGTATGAAGTACCGCAGCTTAACCTTAAAGGCAGGCAATTTAGTCACCGATCCACTTATGGGAGGTGCATAATGAGTTTATTGTTTAAAGGCCGTAAAAGTCAGGGTGAACAGGTTCAACACTCTTATTTTATGGGGTTGTACTTTGCCTTTATGAATACCATTCGTCAAGGCGTACACAGCTTAGGTGAATTGTGGCGAACGCCAGTGGCATCACTGATGACCATTGCAGTGCTAGGGCTTAGTTTAACCTTGCCTACAACCTTGTACGTGGTAGTTAAGAATGTGCAAAAGGTAAGTAGCGGTTTTGATAATGCGGCTGAAATTTCACTGTTTTTAAAACAAGATATCTCTGACAAAGAATCAAGCGCACTGATTAAACGCCTGTCTCTTTATAACGAAGTAAAAGATGTGCGTTTTATTTCAAAGCAAGATGCATTAGAAGAATTTAAAGTGGCGTCGGGCTTTGGTGAAGCACTTAATTACCTCGACGAAAATCCACTACCCAGTGTTGTTTTAGTCACACCGAATAGCCAATTTACCAAACCAGAAGCGGCACGTGAATTACTCGATAAACTTGAACGAGAGCGAGATGTTGATTTTGGTAAACTCGATATCGAGTGGTTAGAAAGACTTAATGCACTACTTAGCTTATTACGTGAAAGCGTGCTTACAATTGCATTTTTGCTATTAACTTCAGTTGTGTTGATTGTAGGTAATACCATTCGCTTATCTATTATGGATAAGAAACAAGAAATACAGCTAATGAAGCTCGTTGGCGCAACCAACCATTTTATTCAAGCCCCGTTTTTATGGACGGGCATTTGGTATGGCATTGTCGGTGGTTTTATTGCTTTTCTAGCGGTATTGATGATGTTGCTTTGGCTTGATAATGCCGTTACGCAAGTTGTGGGCGTGTATAACGCTAACTTTAACTTACAGGGACTCAATTTTAGTGAATTTCTTGTACTGCTAGGGCTTGCTGTGTGTTTAGGTTTATTTGGGTCGTTCTTATCAGTTAAGCGCTATATCGACGCCATTGAGCCAAACGAGGTGTAATTTCAATATTGCGTTTTACAATAAAACTACATTTAAAATTGTCGATATTTCAGGTCATTAGTTTTTTCTTACAAGTTTCACGGAACTTTAACTTGAATTCCTGCTCAAAACCTGTAAATTCAGATTAGCACTCTAGTTAAGAGAGTGCTAAAATTGAGAAAGTTTGTTACTCCACCTGAGGTGAAATATGACAAAAGAGATGAATGCCCTAACACTTAGTATGCCGCAAAACGCAGGTAGCATTGAAAGCTATCTACAAGCTGTAAGCACTATTCCTATGCTAAGTGCGGATGAGGAAAAGGCATTGGCAGAGAAGCTACAGGACAGTGGCGACCTTAATGCAGCACGTGCGTTAATCATGTCACACCTTAGATTTGTAGCGCATATCGCGAAAAGTTACTCGGGTTATGGTTTACCGCAGGCAGATCTTATCCAGGAAGGTAACGTTGGCCTAATGAAGGCTGTAAAACGTTTTGACCCAACTGTAGGTGTACGCTTAGTATCGTTTGCTGTTCACTGGATTAAAGCAGAAATTCATGAATATGTGCTTAAAAACTGGCGCATAGTAAAAGTAGCAACGACCAAAGCGCAGCGTAAGTTGTTCTTTAACCTCCGTAAAAACAAAAAGCGTTTAGGCTGGTTTAATCACGAAGAAGTACAAACGGTTGCTAACGAATTAGGTGTATCTGAAAAAGACGTACGTGAAATGGAATCACGTATGAGCAGCCAAGATATGGGCTTTGACCTAAACGCTGACGAAGACGACGGCGCAACACAGTCGCAGTTTTCACCTGTTCAGTACTTAACAGACCAATCGTCAGACTTAGCCGAAACGGTTGAAGAAGAGCAGTGGCAAGATAACTCTAACCAACGTTTATTCTCTGCGTTAAATACGTTAGATGACCGCTCACAAGATATTATCCGCGCACGCTGGTTAGCAGAAGAGAAAGAAACACTGCAAGACCTCGCTGCTAAATACCAAGTATCAGCAGAGCGTGTTCGCCAGCTAGAAAAATCAGCAATGAAAAAGTTACAAAACTTAATGGCGTAATTGCTAATTACAGCCAAAGAGAGAAAAGCCGCATCAGCGGCTTTTTTTGTGGCGGGGGGTTAACTGGTAATGAGCTTTTGGTGTCTTATACAAAGCAGCACTCATCCCTGGTTTTTATCTCGCATCATCCATGATGCGCTCTTGTTCATTTTTGTTACACGACAAAAACGAACCAAAAAACGTGCCCCAAAATCAAACAGTTCTTCATCTATCTCTTAAATGTGAACATAAACGCCATGAATCGGCATCCATGCCTTAGCATGGCTTACTCGACTTGCTACGCTTCCTGTCTCGTATTATTCATTTAAGTGATAGTTTCAGGTTTGATTAAAGGGGTGACGAAAGACCGACAAAAATATATGGAATATTTTTGAACAGCGGAGCTGGCCCGAAGGGTGAAAGGCAGGAAGCCTAGAATCATCTATGCTTCGCAGCTTGAAGAAGTGAGGTCATGGATGACCGAAGGAACCAAGCTTCATGGATGAATTATTAATTCAGGTCCATAACATGATTAGTCGCTCTAAGGCAGCTCAGAGCGAGTTACTGTCGTTTGTTAGAATTGACTGAAACCTACAAAGCGGACACTTAACTTAGCCAACTCATTTTTGCCCCAAAGTGTGCTAACGTAAATGCCTCGCTATTTACTGCACAAGTTCTCGCTTACTTTTGCTGGTTGCAAAGTGGAAGTAGATTAACTTTAAATATAATGGTAAGTTATTGGCATAAATGGAGTTATATTGGATGCGTCTTAGAAGATGATAGGTAATAATCCCAAAAATACAGCAAGCCTTAGTCAATTGGGGAATTTATACCAGTATCTAATTGCCCTTAAAATTTGCATAGAATCTGCTGATGGAGCAATTGTAAATATTGAGCAATTTGGTGATCTCACCACGGAAGATTATAACTATGAGATTAAGCACCATGCAGATCCAGCGTATACTCTGAACGATGCTCATATTGACTTTTGGAAGTCACTTTCTAATTGGGTTAACAATAGAGAACTACTATCTTCACACTCAAAATTTATTTTGCTAACCAGCGCAATTGTGAAAGACGATTCGTCATTTAAAAATTGGAACCAGTCTGAACCAGAAGAAAAATTTACGGTTATTAGCGGAATTCTTGAAGCCATCAACAATTCAAAGCATGAATATAAGACAATTAAGCCATATTTGAACGGAATCTTTGGGTTTAATGATTCATACACAAAAAAGGATTTATTAGCTGTACTGGAAAAGTTAGTTATTAAGCATTCGTTTGAAAATGCGGAAGACTTGTATTCAAACCTTTTAGATCATCCTGCTTTCCTTTTTGCAAAAGACAACAAAAAACCTGCATTAATTCGTTCTCTAATTGGTTTCATAGTTGAAAAAGGAGTTTATTCGCCTACTGAATGGGATATAGAAGTAAACGAATTTAGAGAGTTTTTGAGGGAACAAGCTAGAAAGTCGGTAAATAATGAAGTGTTGGACTTTCCTGATATTAAAATTGATACGGAAATAGACACGGATACTTATGAAAAAGATTTTATCAAAAAAATCGCCGATATTCCTTACCCTGAAAAAGTTAGTGAAGCAGCGGAAAATTATACCTACACGCAAAATGTGCTGTTGGTAATGGCTGAAAGAAACCCTCACGTGTTGGAAGAGTTTAGTAAACAAGTAAATGAGGCAGGTATTCAGTTAAGCAATATGAAAGAAATTATCTGTCTTGAAATTGAAGATATTGATGCAAAAAAATTAATAAGAAAATCGAAACTCTTATACAACAAGGCTTCATTGGAAGTAAAGACTGGACAAAATGTTCCTTCCAATATCCAAAAAGGAATTATTCATACACACACTGATAAATCGGATTTTTATTGGAAAATTAAGGAAGTAGACGTTGAGGATTAGCGAAATAGAAAAGCTTTCTTTAAGCCCATTTTGGTTGTCAAAATTAATATGTCACTTCGTAGAAGGTTATGGAAAAGAAACTCCATTTGAACTCACCTATATGTTATTGCCCTTGGTTCTGAGACAAGAATCAAGGGAATGTCTTTCTAAGCTAAATAAAAATAGTACTATTTATTCTGCATTTTTAGACCATAGAGAAAAAAGGCTAAATATTACAGCGTTACAACATTATGTTGAGTCCTATTCTAAATATGTAAATCCTTCACTAATTGTCTACGCTAATGCTGGCCATTCTTTTGGAAGGTGTCTAAAAAATTCAAACAAATACGACTTTAATAAAGAAAAAAGCCAACAAACTAAGAAATTTTATAAGGCAGCATATTACTTGGGTGTGATTTTTTCCAAGGAAAAATCTAAGGATTGCTTTTATAAGCTAGGAGTGTTCAAGGTATGAATAGTTACATAAAAAAAATTATAATATTTAGTGCTAAAGGTGAACAAAGGGAATTAACGTTAACTAACGGTTTGAACATAATTAGTGGACACTCCAAAAAAGGGAAAAGCGCACTT
>NZ_JAKFZO010000042.1:0-9371 GCF_021654175.1 Pseudoalteromonas sp. MMG024 | reverse complement strand
CAATAAAATTATATTTCAATAAACATTTTTAAAAGGATATAAAAATGCGAATAATAATACTATTTATTGCTTTTTATTGCTTTTTATTGCTTTTCTATCGGTTTCATCATTTGCTTCTGATGAAACCGATTATCAAAATCTAGGTTATCACTACGAAATCTGTAATTCGTGTACATCTGAAACTCAATTTGAAAGTGTAGCAATGAAAGAAACGCCTATGGGTAAAGTTGTTGTGGCAAATTTAAATTCGGGAGCCATTTATGCTTATAAAGTGAAAACAGATAGAGAGCCGGGGTTTGAGATGCATTGGGCACTTCCTACCAATGTTCCTACAGAGGCTAGTGATGCTACTCAAAAGATCACGTCTTGGTTTAATCAGATGGAACAGCAATCAGGAAAACCAATAGATAGAAACAACCCTATTCTCCCTATTTTAATCCCTAGCTCCATTAATGGTGTTGATACAAGTAATGCACGAACTGTTATTACAAATATATCTTCATCAGATGCAGTATCAAATTATGCTAGACAAAAATCTATTCAGACATTAATGGATTTATTATCAACGGGCTTTAAATTGATTGTATTAAAGTTGAACATTACTGTTACAACGCAGTTTAGTTATGGTTCCACTGCTGAGTGGGTGCTTGTTAACCCGTTAGAAAGCAAACAGCCATATAGATATATCAATGGCACAGCCAAAGATAAGAATAATCAGCCTATTAGCAACAATGCTACTGGTGCAGCTGATTGGGGAGGACATGAGAACTGGTCAAACTATGGTTCCGGTAGTGGCGGTGGAACCATTCGAACGACATGTAAATCTTATACAATAAATTATTCATTTGGTAGGACTGGCACAGGTTCTGTCTGTTGGTATACATATACACCATAGGATAACTTATGAAGCAGTTATTTAAATATATTTTATCATTTGTTTTAGGAGCAATAGTAGCAAGCTTTGTTTCTTATAACATGTTGTATGGCTCGTTGCTCTATAGTCAGCTCCACAGCAGTATATTGTTTTATGAGAGATTGGATCAAAATAATAAAGAAGAGTTAAAAAATAACTTAGTCAACGTTTTGATTCCAATAGAATTATGTCGAGCTAATAATTTAATAAATAGCCCCTTATTTATTAAACAAGAATACTTAAACAGTGAAGTTGAGAAAGCGTTTAATATTCTGGGGATCTCGGATACTAGTAGAGATAGTTATTGTTCTTCTAGAATATAACAAAGCTGTAAATGTACTGGAGTAAAGAGGGCTTAGGTAAAAAAGGTTAAATGATAGAATAGTTTTAATATTCTAATGTGAATTAATAGATGGGATTATTTAAAATGGTGGCCCCACCTGGACTCGAACCAGGGACCTAACGATTATGAGTTGTAAAACAAGGATTTACTACGAGTTACTTTTTGATATAACTATTTACTAATTTTCATAGCCATATCATGGGGTTATTGAATAACCCTCACCTCTGATGCATAAATCATTATGTATTTCAGAACGTTAAATTTTACGTTCAAAGTAGCACAGAGGTAGCACCATATGTCAGACACAAAATTTCGCTTCACAGAATTGTCGCTTGAAAAGGTCGAATCAAACGGTAAACGCACTCGTTATTATGACAATCTATTGTCAGGACTCATTTTAGATGTGAGCGTAGCCGGTAAAAAATCATTTAGAGTTTATAAAAAAATACCAGGGAGAGACACACCGATTAATGTCACCCTTGGTTACTTTCCATCAATTACACTTGATGATGCGAGGCGAATGGCTAGAAAGGTAATGGCAGATATAGCAGAGGGTATTAATCCTAATGATCTTAAGCGCCAGTTTAGAGCTGCTTCGATTACTCTGAAAGAAGCTTTTGATTCATACATCGAATCTAGAGACCTCAAGCCTATAACTGAAAGAGGTTATAAGCAAAAAATGAACTGCTATCTACCGGACTGGCATAACAAGCGATTAGCCGATATTAATCAAACAATGATTTTAAAGCGCCAACGAGAAATCACCTCAAGAAGCCCAGCTCAAGCAAACTGCACTATGCGCCTATTGCGTGCTTTGTTTAACTTTGCCAAGGCTGAGTACAAGTCTTCGGAAGGACGCTCATTATTTCCAGAAAACCCTGTAGCCGCTCTTTCTGAAAAACGTAGTTGGAATAATATAAAACGCAAAACAACACGGCTGCGCCGTTCACAACTCAAACCTTTTGTGGACGCATTATACGAAGTCAGAAATGAAGCTGCCAAATATCGTCAGAATAGCCGCGTCGGTTTTTGTGATTACCTAGAATTTTTGATCTTTTCAGGCCTAAGAAGATCAGAGTTACTGCAACTTCCTTGGTCACAAGTGCACCTTGAAGATAGGATATTCATTTTAGAAGATACAAAAAACGGGTTGGACGTTGAGTTTCCAATTACAGATCGATTAGCTGAGATATTTAATCGACGAAAAGAATATAAAGTATCTGACTATGTGTTTGGGACAAACAGTAAAAAGGGCTACCTCACTGATCCTAAAAAAACGTTGAAACATGTATGCCAAATTGCAGGAGTAATAATCACTTCGCATGATTTGCGCCGTACATTTACATCAATGGCTGAGAGTAGCGGAGTATCAGGATACCTTCTGAAACGCCTTCTAAACCATATTACAGATAAAAGTGATGTAACTGCTGGCTATTTAATTTTAACCGCTGAGGAGCTTAAAGAGCCCGCAGAAAAAGTAACCGAAACAATAGCCAAATATGCAGGTTTGATTGAGCAAAAACCTGGCGATAAAATGAGTGAAATGAAAACTCTGTTGGCAAGCTTAACTAAGGAGCAAAAAGTAGAGTTAATGAGATCCTTACTACTGTAACTTTAAGGACCAATACTATATAACGGTGGATTAAATATAATACTTGACGGTTTCGTCAACTTCTCCTAAAATTCTTCATAACAACTTATCCATTCTTCACGCGCAGCTTGTCTCCTGGAGGGTGGGGGAAATAAACCGGCTTTTGCCGGTTTTTTCAATTATAGGCCACTATATTGGAAACAAAAGTATATATAGACGGATATAACTTTTATTACGGTCGTTTAAAGGGAACCAACTTTAAGTGGCTTGATTATTATACTTTATTCTATAGTTACCTACTTCAACGAAATTCTCATGGTAGTCCCAAACTCTCAGCTAAAGCAATAAAGTTTTTCACAGCTCCAATAGACGAACGAGTTGCTATGGATGCTCATTCTGTCTCAGATCAACACGTTTACCATACAGCGTTAAATAAACACCTTGGTGATAAAATAGATATAATTTCAGGGTATTACGACGTTTCTAAAAATAAAGCTAAGTTAGTTGATGGCGACAAAGAACCACGAGAGTGTGAAAGTGTTTATATTTGGAAGATAGAAGAAAAGCAAAGTGATGTTAATGTAGCAGTCCATGCAATTTTTGATACATTAATGGATCCAACAATTGAACAAGTAGTATTTGTATCTAATGATACAGACATATTACCAGCAATGCTTAAATTGAGAGAGTACAGGCAATTAAGTGGTAGACCTATAGTAATTGGCTTAGTTATTCCGAAAAAAGATGAAAGAACAGCAAATACCTCATTGATTCGAGCTGCTGATTGGCATATCCCAAACATTAGTGATTTTGAGTTACAGAGCTCCCAACTTCCAAACAGAGTTAATAAAGGCCGTAAACCAGCTTTTAAACCCAACTCTTGGTATGAAACACCAGAAATAGTGTCAGATATTTTAGGACTCTTAAAAGAGGCATACGGAAAAATGAATGAGGTCTATCGGTGGTTAGACTCCATACCAAAAAATTACCCTGAACATTTACCTAAGCTCGAAGCTTCTCCTTTCCAAGAAATGAATACCAAAGCTGGCTGTGAGCGTGTATTAGTCCACGCACAAGCATTGAGAGATTATAAGTTGGGCCAAAAGTAAAGGCTCAAAATTACTCCCCCTGAAGGCGGTTTCAATCCGCTGATACATGACCTCAACCTATCTCTAAATATCTGCTTTTTATTGTTAGTTGTACAGTTGATTTTAATCTAAACACATAAATGTGTTTATTTTTTTGTTTATAAATACGTTTAACGCTTTTCTCTATTTAGAACGTTGAATATCCAGCTACTACAAGGACTAGAGAGGATATAAAAAATCAAAAGTACGAATCATAAAAGTTAAATGTACGACAGCTTTCATCTGAAGTACGATACTATTCAAGATCAAAAGTACGACGTTATTCAAGATTAAAAGTACGATACTCACCTGAGTTTTATCCTTTCCGTAAAATTTCGGATTCAAGTTTTGTGCGTTTCACTTTTCCACTTTGAGTATCACGAAAAATAAGTAAACTCTCGCCTTCGACCTTCAACCTGTAATCGAGTATTTTGTCTATTTTCCTGAGGCGCTTTTTTAAATCCGCCAACGACGATCTAATTCCAATCCTTTCTCGTAAATTGTCCAGCTTTATAACTTGCTTAGTTGGTCTACCACAGCGCTTCCGGCAGACTTCATAAAGTCTACGATCAAATGGTTTAGATAATTGAAAATAATCATCATGTAATGTTAAGACATCATTGTCATCAACCGTCTCAATGAGCCAATCGGGCAATGTTACTTGCCAGCAACTTAAACCACTACCTTCGATTAACTTAAAGCCTTCGATGAGGCCCATACTTTCCAAAAATCTTCGGCCATTAAACTTGTAATCAGTAGTAATTAAAGTTCCTGCGAGTCGATATAAAGCCTTTTCAACAAGTTTGTACTCTTTTCCTGATGTTCCTCTCCCAGTAGCCTTTAGGAGATCATAGGTGTTGAAGCGAACCGTGTTACTGAGCTCTAACTTAGCATTTTTTGCAGCCATGATATGGCTTAAGCAATAAATGAGTATTTCTTTATCTTTGATGGTTGCTCGACCCAGGACGCTTGGAACAATTTTTATCGATACGCCTTTATATGAAAAATCCAAAACACCTTTAGACTTGCCGTCTAATGCAAACACAGGCCACACCATTGAAAACATATCTGATTTCAAATTGACATGAGTCATTTTGCATTCGAAATACGCCATAGCTAGCGTTACTTGTTTCTTGGTTGAGAAGCTAACCAGTTGTGAAAGTCTTCAACAGGGAAAAGTAATCGAGCGCCAATTTTAATGTGCGGTGGTAATGGGTAATTACCACAGCCTTGTTTGTTCTTAGAGATTTGATTAAAAAGAGCTTGTTTGCTGATAAAAAGTAAGTCGGCTACTTCTTCCGAACGATAAAATACCTTTTCCATTATTATTGACCTCAAAGCGTAAGTGTTGAGCTCAATTATTAGCTCAACATATTATTAATTAGTTGAGCAATAATGGTAATTTAGTGTTCCAACAGATGTCCTTGAAAAGCTAGGGGAACTTTCGGGGGGGTTTTAATGTTTTAGGGGAAAAGCAACACAACTTAGCAATTATAAAAATTAACTATTTGATTTTTATAGTTATTATTTTTTAAAATGGGGGTTGGCTAATAAAAACACCTACAAAAAAATTTGCTTGATAATCTTTTTAGGTAGGCTTTTGGAGAGGTTCTATGCAATATCATTTATATTTGAAATGAAACAAAACAGCGAAGAAGATCACAAGACTTAGAATCAAAGCGCAACCAACTAACAAAGGAGCCATGTTTAAATCCTGCCTTCTTTAATTGCTGCAAAAAGGTCATTTTTCAACTTGTAGTAACGACGAGTAGCTCTAATAGCTAACACCATTAAAACCCACGCTTGGAGCCATTCATATAAAGCCACAACTACAACCTCTGCTAATGCTTTGCAGTCGAGTATAGAGCAGATCCTTCCCAATTACACATAGCAATAATCCACTCACTAATATTTTGTTGCTTCTGCTCATTACATCCCATAAACGGAAAGGCGATTTTTTTGCTTCGAGATTTGAAGTGACTGAAAGGCTCTAATCTAATATCCCAAACTTCACCCATTTCATTTGTTACATCGAAAGCCAGCGCTTTTTGAGAAATCAAAGCAAAAAAGATTTCCTGCTCTGTCTGCACTTCTTTCTCAAATGATAGCCCTAATGGTTCACATTCAGCTTCGATACCAGCTAAACGGCTTTGAAACTCAGCTACTACAGGTATAAATGGCCTTAGCTCAACATTTTTGTATAGATCTAAAAGTAACATACATTGCTCCTTAAAATTAGGCATGCCTAATTTTGATCACTGTCCTATTCTTTAAGTGATTAGTAATAGGTGTCGTAAAGTTCACCACGTGATTGTGCATCCTCAGCTTCTTCTCGCGACATAAATTCACCATCAGCGATAATATTGCCCATACCATCATTCAATTTATCTAGTTGCTCGTTTTCTTTCGACGACTGCTCATCACTTGTAAATATACTTACCAGCAAGTAGATAGCCCCGACCAATACACACACAAACGTTTCAAGCATACTCATTCCTCCAAACTAAATTCGTTACAAAAGCTAAAAACTAAGGATTCCTTAGTATCCAGATTCAATTAAAGCTAAGAAACTCTTAGTTTTCAAGCTAAGAACAATAAATAATGAAAACTAATGACGAATCACCATTTCCAAAACGCTTAAAAGAGGCAAGAAAAGCTAAAGGGCTATCGCAAAAACAGTTGGGAATTTTGGCTGGAATGGATCAGTTTGCAGCATCAGCAAGAATGAACCAATATGAGAAAGGTGTACATTCTCCAGACTTTAAAACAGTGAAAGCTCTGGCTGATACTTTAGAAGTGCCAACTGCGTACCTGTATTGTATTGAAGATGAGCTGGCAAGTGTTATTAGGGAATGGTGCTTATAATACCTTCCCCATGTGTCTTCATCTCAAATAACTATCCCTTATAGAGGTTATTTGAAAGCCCCTTTGTTAAGAAGGCCTTTTATCAATTGCTAAGCTTCTCCATAACATCTTGTGTATATAGACAATAGAAGTTTGCTCTATGAGTTTAGGAGTTAAGTTTTGAGTTCTATCATGGCTCCACTTTACAGTGCTTGTCCCATCAACTTTGATACCAACAATGCCTATTTTGTATAGCGTATACAAAATATTCTGCCTAACTTGAGTCATGAAAGAGAGAGATGATGGATAGCTAGATTTAACATAGTCATGTGCGCTTTTGACGGCCAAGTCACCTTGCTCTTTAGGGATTTCTATTAAGCCCAAAATTACTTGCTCTAATTCTTCATCTAAAATGCTAGAAACTTTAAATTTACTATTTTTATGATGTAATAGTTCAATATATTTTTCTAACAATTGGTGCTCAGTTCGCCATTCAAATTTAAGTGACTCCAAACGCCCTTGAGAATAAGCTAGTTCTGCTTGCTTAATCATTGAACCTGTAATTTCAGTTTTTCCTTGTGCTTCAATAAGACACTCATTAACAAATATAATAGCATCTCTGGGCCTCATCAATGTCCTATCTAAAATATAATCAAGAGGTGTAACCTTATCTATTTTATTCGGAAAGATATCTTCAAAAAAAACTTCACTATTAGTGTATTTGTTCTTTAGTAATTGGTTAATCCTCATATCTAACAGGCTTTTGAGCTGAGGGCGATTCCATCCCATTTTTAAATAAAAACTATTGTACTTCTCCGGTTGAAAGCCTGAATCTTTAGTCTTATCAAGCACTCGATGAAGCAAGTCTGTTCTAAGAGTAATAACTATTTTTACTGGTTTTATTGCTCTAAACTTTTTAATTGTTTCAATTAAAGCCTTGATTAACTTATATCTAAGCTCATCATCTACCCAGTTTTCATCAAGTCTATCTATAACAATAAATGTTTTTTGCTTTCGGTCATTAAAAATATCATCAGCAAGAATATTTACCAACTTTGCTAATTTTTCAATTTGGACAGTATTTACAACTTTTTTTCCATAGTGGATTACTTCTGACTTAACCTCTTCTGTCATTGCCCCTCCTGCACCTCCAGTGATTTTTACACCTGGTACATTTGAAGAAATCGAAGATTTTAGGCTTGCTTCAAGCTTTTCTGTTAATTCTTTGATTCTGGTTTCAGTATCGACCCAAAATTTGTCCCCCCACTCTTCAATATACTTCAAGGCTTGTTGTTTTTTATAATTACCTGACAGCAGGTTGGTTATTAAATCAATGAAGTTGGTTTTTGCTTGAATGGAGTCAATGTTATATTTATATTTGATAAGCTCAACTGCGAAAGTATGCTGCCAAAGCAAATTATAAAAAATATCTAAATTTACACCTAAACCCTCAAAAAAATTTAAGACTGTAGAATTTGAAATATGTCTTAACGCTAAAGATTCTGGTTCAATCCTAATAACATTTTCAGAGCTACTTTCTAGTTGCTCCAAAAGAGCACTTTTTCCAATGCCTGTTCGACCTAAAACAATTGATTGCGGGGCTTCTGTATTTTCTATAACTTCAAAGTCACCAATATCAACAAAACAATCAGCTAAGAAGTTTAAATCGTTTTCTGCATCTGCCTCACCAATAGACATATGCTTCTTAAATACAAAATCTTGTTTAGGACTTTTCGCCATTCTATTTCCATATAAACCTAAGAATCTTCAACCTATATACTTTCACATGTTGGGCAAAACTTAAACTATGTTGATTAAAATAGCTTTAAGATTTGAATTTTAAAAATGAGGCATCATGAGCAATTGCCTCCTCTTTTCTGGGCTTCGCCCATACCCCGCTATGTAGAAGCCTAAAATAGGCATACACATAGCGGGGTATGGGCTCTTGAGCATCTTACACGCAGATTTTTATTTGCAGATTGAAATATTAATTAAAGCTGCTAATCTAAATGTTAATCAAGCCCTACGGGCAAGAAAAAAACAGGCGCTTTTCTGCTGCCTTCAACACGTCGTTACATTCTCTGTAACCCCCATTTCAGAAGCTTTTAGCTTCATCATAAAACCAAGTCTTTTGATTTTTAGGCGCGATCAGTCCGAGCCTTACGCATGCGTAAAACAGGGGCGAATAGGCGTTAGCCGCTGAGCTTAATCAGCCAGTTTTTCTTACAACCACACCGGAGAATAACTATGACCTTTAATGCCAAAGCAGAAGCATTGCGCCTAAAAAATGAGAAAAAATTGATCAGTAAAAAACGATTTAAGCCATCCAAGCTAGATAAACATAAACAGCGACTTCTGGCTCTTTACGAAGAAGATATGAGTATAGCCAATCTACAAAGATGGCTCTTGCGTAAAGGAATGAGAGTACATTGGACAACTGTAAAGCGTTGGATACAAAAGAATGCCTAAGTTCGCAAAACCAGAAACGCAAGCGGAGAAGCTGGCTAAAAGCTTATATAAGCACAAAATTATTAAATCTCTAGGGACTGCTCG
>NZ_JAKFZO010000041.1:0-15713 GCF_021654175.1 Pseudoalteromonas sp. MMG024 | reverse complement strand
AATAACATGGCCACCCATCATAACTAGCCTAAAAACCTCATTATGACTAAACTTTAATCAGTTTTTTCTATCACAAGGTGATTTTATGGCTGTTCCGCGTCGAAATCAGGTGAGTTTGGTTGATACACCTTTTTACCACTGTATTTCCCGTTGCGTACGTCGCGCGTTTTTATGTGGTGAAGATAAGGTCACAGGCAAGTCTTACGAGCACCGCCGCGCTTGGGTTGAAGAAAAACTTCTGCAACTAACCAAAGTATTCTGCATTGATATTTGTGCTTATGCTGTCATGAGTAATCACACGCATATAGTACTGCATGTTGATGAAAGGAAAGCTAGACGCCTTACTCAAAAAGCGGTCATTATTCGTTGGCACAAACTCTTTAAAGGCAACTTACTTACGCAAAAATACCTCAGAGGCGGTAAACTCGACCCTGCACAACTCATTACCCTAAACGATATGACGAATGCTTTTCGTAAACGACTCATGGACATTAGTTGGTTCATGCGTGTACTTAATGAATACATAGCCAGAAAAGCCAATTTTGAAGATAACTGCACAGGTCGCTTCTGGGAAGGGAGATTTAAATCACAAGCACTCCTTGATGAAGCCGCACTTGCTGCCTGCATGGCGTATGTAGATTTAAACCCAATACGTGCAAAAATTGCCAACACACCTGAACAATCGGATTACACCAGTATTCAACAACGCATTAAAGCAGCGCTAAATGGTGAACAACCCAAACCGCTTATGATGTTTATTGGTAATCCACGAAAACACATACCAAAAGGCTTACCATTTGAATTAAAAAGCTATCTTGAACTCGTTGAACTCACCGGCCGCATTATGCGCGAAGATAAACGCGGTGTAATCCCACATGATACACAGCCATTACTGAATCGATTATCTATCAGCCCCGAAAACTGGCTCAAACTCACCAGCAAATTCACAAAATCATTTCATGGTGCAGTGGGTAAACCAGAGCATATGGCCGAATACTGTGAACATTTACACAAAAAACGACGACCGAATGTGAGTAATGCTCGGGCTTTGTTGGCTTAAATCGCAAAGCAGCCAAACGTAAATATTCAATCAAAAGGGTTTAAACGAAACCCAAGTTGCTGCTGCGTAACTTTTGGCAAAAAACGCTAATCACTTTTCAAATAAGTCAAAACACACAAAGTTACAGCGCAAAACCCAGATTAAGTTTTAACTTCTTAATACAAACACCCCAAATGCATCATGAGCACAATAAAAACAGGTAAAATTATTATTATACGGTTTGGTTTAACATGCTTTTTGTCGACAATTAACACCTATTTAGTCTAATTTAATAAAATTAATTGCTAAAATTGTCGACAATCTGTTGATATCTTCGTGAATCACTCCTATATTACCCTTAGTTATTGTCGACAATAGTTAGGTTTTAAATTGGAAAATGAAATAAAAACAGCGTCAGATAAAGTTTTTGTCGACATTCGCCAAGCCATTGTGGAAGGTGAAATAGCGCAAGGCTCAAAAATCTCTGAGCCAGAGCTCTCCAAAAAACATCAAGTTAGCCGCGCAACCTTGCGTGAGGCGCTTAATCGTTTAGAAAGCTGTCATTTAATTGAGCGCAAAGCCAATGTGGGCTGCCGTGTTATTTCGCTTACCCCAGAAAAGTTAGATGAAATCTATCAAGTGCGCAGTGCCCTTGAGGGGCTGGCGTGCCGTTTAGCAGCAACCAATATGACAGACGATGAAATCAATCAGGTAAAAGCCTTACTTGATGATCATTTGTCGACACAACGGGTACGCCAAGGAGAGTCTTACTACCAAGAAGAAGGTGATTTAGATTTTCACTACCGCATTATTAAAGGTAGTAAAAACAGCCATTTAATTAACTTGTTGTGTAATGAGTTATATCAATTGGTACGTATGTACCGCGTGCAAATGGGCATGAATGGCCCACGTGTTAGCAAAGCATTTGATGAGCACTTAGCTATTATTAATGCCATTGCAGCGCGCGATGGCGAATTAGCCGAATTATTAATGAAAAGACATATCGCGGCATCTGGTAACAATATTGAACGTAAGTTTAAGTAATGTGTGATGCCAATAAAACTGTAAACAAATTTAGTTAGCGTAACGCTAGCGTACAAATATAAAAATACCGTTCAAAGGAGACATACATGTCAGCAGGTTTGAAGTTTCGCCAAGCATTAGCAGAGAACCAACCGCTTCAAGTGGTCGGCACTATCAATGCCTATACTGCAATGATGGCAGAGAAGGTAGGGCATAAAGCTATTTACTTATCAGGGGCAGGGGTTGCCAACGCAAGTTACGGTTTACCGGATTTAGGCATGACAAGCTTAGATAATGTGCTTGAAGATATCCGCCGTATTACCAGTGCATCTGATTTACCACTACTAGTCGATGCCGATACAGGCTGGGGTGGTGCATTTAATATTGCGCGTACCGTAAAAGAAATGACAAAAGCAGGTGCAGCAGGTTTTCATATTGAAGATCAAGTTGCGCAAAAACGTTGTGGCCACCGTCCAAATAAAGAAATCGTAAGCCAGCAAGAAATGGTTGACCGCATTAAAGCGGCGGTTGATGCAAAAACTGATGAGCATTTTTACATTATGGCGCGTACCGATGCGTTTCAAAAAGAAGGGTTAAATGCCGCAATCGACCGCGCTGCAGCATGTATTGAAGCAGGTGCCGATGCAATCTTTGCAGAAGCAGTGCACGACCTTGCTGACTATAAAGCATTTAGCGATGCGCTTAATGTACCAATTCTTGCCAATATTACTGAATTTGGCCAAACGCCAATTTATTCAAAAACCCAATTAGAAGAAGTGGGTGTAGGCATGGTGCTTTACCCGCTAAGTGCGTTTAGAGCAATGAATAAAGCGGCGCTTAATGTGTACAACACAATTTTAAGTGAAGGCTCGCAAGCAAACGCAATTGATTCAATGCAAACCCGCGCCGAGTTGTATGACTTTTTAGATTACCACTCGTTTGAAAACACACTTGATAAACTTTTTCAGAATAATAAATAAGGGGCAGGAAAATGGTAGATAAAGCATTAGGCGGAGCAGGATTACGTGGTCAAGTTGCTGGTGAAACAGCGTTATGTACAGTAGGTAAATCAGGCAGTGGTTTAACGTATTGTGGTTATGATATTTCAGAACTTGCAGATAAAGTTGAATTTGAAGAAGTATCGTACCTTTTAAGCCGTGGTGAATTGCCAAACCAATCACAACTTGATGAGTACAAGGCGAAACTAAAAACACTGCGTGGTTTACCTGCGGCACTTAAAAGTGTTCTAGAATCTATTCCGAAATCAGCGCACCCAATGGATGTAATGCGCACCGGTTGTTCTATGCTAGGCAACCTTGAAATGGAAACCGACTTTAACGATGCGAACGACCATATTGATCGTATGGTTGCGGTATTCCCAAGTATTATTTGTTATTGGTATCGTTTCTCGCACGACGGAGTACGTGTTGATGTTGAAACTAACGACGATTCAATTGGCGCTCACTTCTTACATTTATTACATGACATAGCACCAAGCGAGCTATTTGCTAAGGTAATGAATGTATCGCTAATTTTATACGCAGAGCATGAATTTAACGCATCTACGTTCACAGCGCGCGTGTGTGCATCAACACTGTCTGATCTGCATTCATGTGTAACCGGTGCAATTGGTTCATTACGTGGCCCACTGCACGGTGGTGCAAACGAAGCGGCAATGGAAATGATTGAAAACTTCACAAGTGCTGATCAAGCTGAAGAAGCGCTGATGGGTATGCTTGAGCGTAAAGAAAAAATCATGGGCTTTGGTCACGCAATTTACCGCGAGTCAGACCCGCGCAATGTGATCATCAAAAAGTGGTCTGAATTACTTGCAAAAGAAGTAGGCGATGACGTGCTTTACCCAGTGTCTGTGCGCTGTGAAGAAGTAATGTGGCGTGAGAAAAAGTTATTTTGTAATGCTGATTTCTTCCATGCGTCGGCATATCACTTTATGGGTATTCCAACAGCGTTATTTACGCCAATCTTTGTAATGAGCCGTGTAACAGGCTGGACAGCACACGTGAAAGAGCAACGTGCTAATAACCGTATTATTCGCCCAAGTGCAGATTACACAGGCCCTGAAGCACGCGAAGTTCCACCTATTTCAGCGCGTTAATGTCTAAGTAATTCGCATTATATCAAGGCATGCCTAGCATGCCTTTACTCCGAGTTTGTTGTGGAGCCCATATGAATACCCAATACCGTCAAAAGCTAGGCAATACCGGCCTAGATTATTTTAATGTTGAAGCTGCGGTGAATGCCATTTCACCGGGTAGTTATCAACAATTACCTTATACCTCAAAAGTGCTTGCCGAGAATCTCGTTCGCCGCTGCGAGCCTTCAATGCTAACTGATTCGTTAAAACAACTTATTGAGCGCAAGCGCGACCTTGATTTTCCGTGGTTTCCTGCGCGTGTAGTATGCCACGATATTTTAGGCCAAACCGCACTGGTTGATTTAGCAGGCCTTCGTGATGCTATTGCAGAGCAAGGCGGTGACCCGTCACTAGTTAACCCTGTAGTACCTACACAGCTGATTGTTGACCACTCCCTTGCTGTAGAGCACGGTGGTTACGATAAAGACGCGTTTGAAAAAAACCGCGCGATTGAAGATCGCCGTAATGAAGACCGTTTCCATTTTATTAATTGGACTAAAACAGCATTTAAAAACATTGATGTTATCCCACCAGGTAACGGCATTTTGCACCAAATTAACCTTGAGAAAATGTCGCCTGTGATTCAAGCACGTGAAGGTGTTGCCTTCCCAGATACGCTAGTAGGCACAGATAGCCATACACCGCATGTTGATGCATTAGGCGTTATCGCTATTGGTGTTGGTGGCCTTGAAGCTGAAAGTGTGATGTTAGGCCGCGCATCTTATATGCGTTTACCAGACATTGTCGGTGTTAACATTGTGGGTGAGCGTAAGCCGGGTATTACGGCAACCGATATTGTACTAGCAATTACCGAGTTTTTACGTAACGAAAAAGTGGTGTCTACTTACCTTGAGTTCTTTGGTGAAGGTACGCAACACTTAAATTTAGGTGATCGTGCAACCATTTCGAATATGACGCCAGAATACGGCGCAACAGCGGCCATGTTCTACATTGATGAAAAGACTATTGATTACTTAAAGCTAACAGGCCGTGAAGACAGTCAAATTAAGCTAGTAGAAGAATACGCAAAAACCACAGGCCTTTGGGCATCTGAAATGACTGAGGCGAAATACGAGCGCGTATTAACCTTTGATTTAAGTGCGGTTGGCCGTAATATCGCAGGGCCTTCTAACCCACATCGCCGTGTAGCAACAAGTGAACTTAAAAACACCGACTTACTGGGTGATTATTCACATACAGATACACACATGCCAGATGGTGCAGTCATTGTTGCCGCTATTACCAGTTGTACCAATACATCAAACCCACGCAATATGATTGCCGCGGGTTTAATTGCGCGCAATGCAAATAAACTCGGTTTAACCCGTAAGCCTTGGGTTAAATCTTCGCTTGCGCCGGGTTCTAAAGTGGTTAAAAGCTACTTGGAAGAAGCAAACTTATTACCAGAGCTTGAAAACTTAGGGTTTGGTGTAGTGGGTTTTGCCTGTACATCGTGTAATGGTATGAGTGGCGCACTAGACCCTGTTATTCAAAAAGAAATTATTGAGCGCGATTTATATACTACTGCCGTACTTTCAGGTAACCGTAACTTTGATGGCCGCATTCACCCCCATGCAAATCAAGCATTCTTAGCGTCGCCACCACTGGTTATTGCTTATGCAATCGCAGGGAGTATTCGTTTTGATATTGAAAACGATGTGTTGGGTGTATCAAGTGATGGTAAAGAAATTCGCTTAAATGATATTTGGCCAAGCGATGAAGAAATTGATGCGGTAATTGCACAAAGCGTGAAGCCAGAGCAATTTAATGCGGTATATACGCCAATGTTCGACTTAACCGTGGATTATGGTGAAGACAATAACCCACTATACGATTGGCGAGAAATGAGTACGTATATTCGCCGTCCGCCATATTGGGAAGGCGCACTTGCCAAACCGCGTACTATGACAGGCATGCGTCCACTTGCGGTACTTGGCGATAACATTACGACGGATCACTTATCACCGTCTAATGCCATTCAAGCAAGTAGTGCTGCAGGGGAATACCTAGCCAAAATGGGTTTACCAGAAGAAGACTTTAACTCGTATGCAACGCACCGTGGCGATCATTTAACTGCGCAGCGTGCAACCTTTGCTAACCCTAAACTGTTTAATGAAATGGTGTTAGAGAATGGTGAAGTGAAACAAGGGTCACTTGCGCGAATTGAGCCAGAAGGCAAAGTAACCCGTATGTGGGAAGCGATTGAAACCTATATGGAGCGTAAACAGCCGCTAATTATTATTGCTGGTGCTGACTACGGCCAAGGTTCATCTCGTGACTGGGCGGCAAAAGGCGTGCGCCTAGCTGGGGTTGAAGCAATTGTGGCAGAAGGCTTTGAGCGTATTCATCGTACTAACTTAATTGGTATGGGTGTGATGCCGCTGGAATTTAAAGCTGGCACAACCCGTAAAACCCTTAAGATTGATGGTACAGAAACCTTTGATGTAAAAGGTGAGCCATCACCAGGCTGTGATTTAACCCTGATTATTAATCGCGCAAATGGCGAAGTAATAGAGGTGCCGGTAACGTGTCGTTTAGATACAGCTGAAGAAGTCTCTATTTACAGTGCCGGTGGTGTATTACAGCGCTTTGCACAAGACTTTTTAGCGGAGACAGCAGCGAGTTAATCGCTGCTATACCTCACTATGACAACAAAATATAAAGTTCCAGCAACTTATATGCGTGGCGGCACCAGTAAAGGGGTGTTTTTTAAGCTAAGCGATTTACCACCTGAAGCACAGGAGCCTGGTGAATTTCGCGATAAGTTACTAATGCGGGTTATTGGCAGCCCAGATCCGTACGAGAAACAAATAGATGGTATGGGCGGTGCAACGTCTAGCACCAGTAAAACAGTGATTGTCGCTAAAAGTGATAAAGCAGAACACGACGTTGATTACTTATTTGGCCAAGTTGCAATCGATAAACCAAGTGTTGATTGGAGTGGTAACTGCGGTAACTTAACGGCCGCCGTGGGCGCATTTGCAATTAACAATGGTTTAGTAGATGCGTCACGTATTCCTCAAAATGGCGATGTTGAAGTACGCATTTGGCAAAAAAACATCGAAAAAACGCTGGTGGTACAAGTACCCATTAAAGACGGCGAAGTAAATGAGGTTGGCGACTTCAAACTTGATGGTGTCGCGTTTGCTAGTAGCGAAATTAAAGTGCAATTCCTTGCGCCATCTCCAGTGGGCGAGAATATGTTCCCAACCGGGAATTTGGTCGATACGTTAACGGTTGAAGGATTAGGGGATATTCCAGCCACCATGATTAATGCGGGCATTCCAACCATTTTTGTTAATAGTAGCGATATTAATTACACCGGTGTTGAGCTGCAAGAAGACATCAATAGCGATAGTGACAAGCTGGCCTTTTTTGAAAAGCTTAGAATCGCAGGGGCGCTTAAAATGGGTCTAATTAGTGACCCAAGTGAAGCGAAAACGCGCCAGCACACACCTAAAATTGCGTTTGTATCGCCTTCACAAGATTACATAAGTTCAAGCGGTGATATGGTTAAAAGTGCTGACATTGATTTAAATGTGCGCGCGCTTTCTATGGGTAAACTGCACCATGCGATGATGGGCACTGCAGCAGTGGCGATTGCGTGCGCTGCGGTGACAAAAGGCACATTAGTTAATTTAGCTGCTGGTGGCGGTGATATTTCAGATGTGAATTTTGGTCATCCATCAGGCACCATGAAAGTCGGCGCAAAAACAGCTGAAACTGACGCTGGCTGGCAAGCAGAGTTTGCTAGTATGAGCCGAAGTGCACGCGTGATTATGGAAGGCGTGTTACACGTACCTTTGTAAATACGCTGTAAATCATTAATTTTAAAGGGAGCTTATGCTTCCTTTTTTCGTTCTATAAGCAGGTGTTTTGTCTTAAAGTCGTGTAAGAGATCTCTACAGTGCAAGATAATAAATAAACACCATTGTAAATCCGGTGTTAAATCTGATTGAAAAGCACTAAGTCTATGAATAGAAAAGGATATTATTGATTTAATGTAAATGGCGCTATGGTTGTCCGTGATTCAATGCTTTCTATAATACCCACCGTCGAGAAAATTACTACACAAGGAAAGTAGCATGAAAAAAACATTATTAGCGAGTTTAGTTACGTTTACGTCATTTGCAGCCTGCGCAAATGAGTATCAATCAAATAGTCACGCCGCTTATGCGGATGTTGAAGAAGACAACCTGTTCCATATCGAAACGTTATATTACTTTGATGCGCGTAAAGCACTTGGCCCATACAATGAATTTTCTTACATTAACACTAAGTCTAACATTGGCGCGTTTTACAGCGACAATGAGGATGATGATACAATTGGTGTACGCGGTGAATATTTCTTCAACAATTTTGTAGCGGGTGCTAATTACAGCCGCACAGATTCAGATTGGGGCGATGTAGATTATTATGAGGCATCATTTGGTTATTTATTTACACCTGATTTACTTGCACGTATTCACTACCGTGACTCTGACGCTCGAGGTATAGATGGCAGCTTTTATGCAACAGCGCAGTACAATTTAAGCTTAAACACAACGGATTATGTTGGCTTTACGGCATCTGTTGACGACGAGTTTGATTACTTAAGCCTAGATACCAAATATTATGCAGAGCTTGGGCAAGGCCGTTATCTAACCGTAAACCTTGATATTGATGCGGGTGATTTTGACCATTGGTTATTAGGCTCAAACTATTATTTTAATGAAGGTTTATCAGTATTTGCATCAGTTAATAAATCAGATGATATTCAAATTGGTGGACGTTATTACTTTAATACCAACTGGGCTTTATCGGGTAGCTACGGTACAAACCTTGATAACGATGTAGATTACGATATGTATCAAATCAATTTAACAGCGCAGTTCTAAATGAACCGTTTGTTGTAATCTTATGAAAAGGAAGCATTGGCTTCCTTTTTTAATGTGAAAAAGATTTTAGTTAGTCATTAAGTCGTAGACAGCACCTTGTTTAATCGCGATAATTTAGCCTAAAGTCAATTTATAAGTAAAGGAATACTATGACCCGCGAATTAACCCTATTAGAAGGTCAAACCTTGTTTCAACAAGGCGACAAAGCAGAGCGTATGTATGTGATCCGCTCAGGTAAAATTAAGCTGGTCAAATCGAAAATGGGTCAATCCGTGGTATTAAGTTACTTAGGCGAGGGTGAGTTTTTAGGTGAGATGGCGATTATCACAAACTCATTGCGTAGTTGTTGTGCCATTGCAACGGAAGATACCGTGTTACAAGTATACGAGCGCGAACGCTTTGAAGAAATGTTAGCGAATAACGCGGGTATCGCCGCACGCATAATAGAGGGCTTGGCGGTACGGTTAGAAAAAACTACAGAGCGCTTAATGGAACCTGTTACTTTGTTAGAAGCAGAATAAACGTTCAGTAAAGTCAAACTTTGCGTACAAAAGGCTAACACAACGCGTGAACCCATATTTCAAGGTTAATTACTTGTATGTTTAATCAGGTTGGCAAAAAGTGGTTGTTGTATAGCCTGTTATCGTCGTTAGTAAGTGTGTGTTGTGTGTACGTTTTGTCACAAAGTGATGCTTGGCAGCATCTCGAAAACACGGCATTTGATGCACAATCTAGTATTATTCCCGCCAAAGTCAGTAAAACTGACATTGTAATTGTCGCAATCGACGAGCAAAGTTTTGCCCACTATCAAACTAGTTGGCCTTGGCCTGCAGGTTTTTACACTAATTTACTAAAACGGTTAAATCAGGCAGGCGCAAAAGCGGTTGTATTAAATCTACCTATAGATGCTTTACCTAATGCAAATGAGAAAGACGCTTCTAGTTTTGCAAACAGTATAACAGCGAGCAACTTGCCCGTTTATCTTGCAAAGCGTCAAGGTAGCCAGGACGATTCTTTATTGAATTATTATCGAGATGCGGGTGCAAGAATTAAGTCTTTTGAATTGTCACCTGATCTTGATGGTGTGGTAAGACGTTTACCGAATGGTAGCAACGGTATAAGTTATGAATTTAGCACACAAAACCTCGCTGAGAATACACGAATTCGCTTTATTGGCGATACAAACAGCTTTGTAACAATACCTTTCGTCAGTGCTGCAAATGCAAATCTGTTACCCGATCATATTTTCAAAGACAAAATTGTATTAGTAGGCATCGATATTCTTGCCAATACGCGTTTTGGTGATACTGCCATTGACCGTTATAGAACGCCGTTTACCTGGTTATCTGGCAAGACAATGTCGGGTGTTGAGGTGCATGCTAACACGATTGTTAACTTACAAAACGGGTTTAGCATTTCAACTTTAACTATTTTGCAAACCGCGTTTTTGGCTTTGTTGGTTGCATTGTTTGCAAGCTATCTATTTACTGCGGCGCCGTTGAAACAATCACTACTAGGTTTGGTAAAGTTACTCGGTTTTATTGTGATTATTTCGCTTTTTGCGTTTTATCATAGTGTTTCGCTGCCGGTAGTAAGTTTGTGTGCGATAGCAATCAGTAGTTATTTATTTTACTTTGTCCTTGGCTTTCGAAAACAGCAAAGACAGCAGCAGTTTATTACTAATGTGTTTTCACGTTATGTATCCGATCAGGTATTGCATGAGCTTAAAGACAACCCTACAAAGTTAGAGCTTGGCGGCGAGCGTAAATTTTTAGCGATTTTATTTGCTGATTTAGCAGGTTTTACCAAGCTCGCAGAGCAAACTGCGGATATTTTGCATCAGGTGCTGACAGCGCACAGTCGCATTATCGTAAAACACGCCGGCACGCTTGATAAATATTTAGGCGATGCGGTAATGGCATTTTGGGGTGCACCAGTATCCTGTGAAAACTCGATTGAAAAAGCGGTTGCTGCGGCAATTGAAATGAATGCAACTTGCGTAAAACTCAGTGAAGAATTAAAGCGCCAGGGGTTGCCTGAACTTAAACTGCGTATAGGTGTAAATTACGGCGAAGTTATCGTTGGCCATCTTGGCTCTGATATTTTATTTGATTACACCTGCATTGGCGATGCGGTAAACCAAGCGGCGCGCCTAGAAAGCGCCAATCGATTGTACGGCAGTGATTTATTGATTGGACAAGCTGTTTATGAGCAACTCAGCGACAAATCCCATTTTACCTTAATTGATAAAGTGGTATTAAAAGGTAAATCGCAGGCCATCAATATCTATTGTTATTTTGAAAGCGCAACGCACCAACAGACATTAGCACAGGCATTTTCGGCTTATTGTGATAGGGATTGGCAAAACGCACATAGCTACTATCAATCACTTTATTCTGAACCAGAGTTAATGGTTTTATGTACATTGTTTCTTGAGCGCATCGAAGAATATAAACGCCAAGCACTCCCGTCAGCATGGGGTGGTGAGTCATATTTAGATAATAAATGACAGGCTATAATGCATTTATGCTATTGCGCCTGAGTGCAGGGGAAAGATTAGTGCGCTTCGTCACATTTATGGATTAATAAATATGGCGCTAGTGTGACAATTAAAATGCACTAATTAGCACTTTTTACTGGTTTTATTGATTGTTCATTAAATAAGCTTGTCAAACAGATTTGCTTTCTTTATGTTCAAACAAAAAGGAGGATCGTAATGTCAAATATGGCAGAACACGCATTGTTCCATTGTCAAAAAAGCGAACAAGCACAAAGTGAAACGGAAGTGAGTTGCTTTGAGTGCACTAATTGTTTTCATCTTAGTAGCGAATGTTTAATTGATGTATGTCCCCATTGTGGCGAAGCATTAAAAGAACGTAGTTTACGACCCAGTGAATTACTTGAAACACAAGAAAGTCACTGTAGCCGTAATGTAACTAAAGACGATGGTACGGTTTTTCGCGATGACTCAAAAATAGCTTAATACTCAGTAGTAAATAAGCGGCCGTGCACCTTTATAGCGTATTCATCGGTCATTGATGAAATATAATCGCAAAGTTGACGGTAGCCAGTTTCACCGGTTTCGAGTGCTGCTTGGTAAATTGTTTGGCGCGTGTGAGGCAACAACCTTAGCGGATCGCTGGCAAACGCGGCAAATAAATCGGAAATAATTTTTTGTCCTTTAAATTCAATTTGCTGCATTTCTGGGTGGCGAATTACGTTACGAAACACAAATTGTTTTAACCCTTCAAGTAAAATAAATAACGCTTTCTCTAAATATACCGAGTGGTCGAGTAATGGGCTGTCAAATAGGCCAAGCTTTTTCACTTTTGCCTGTGTAATAAATAAATTAACTAGTTCGCCAATGACTTCTTTTAAATCGGCTTCATCGCGTGAGAACAGCTGGGCAGAAATTCGTGGTAAATTGGTTTTAAGCCACCCGTCTTCCAACTCGCTCAAATGATTAGCTACAAACTCATGCCATTGATGCTGACTTACCATGCCTGTGGCAATCGCATCTTCTAAATCATGCACGCCGTAAGCAATATCATCGGCTAATTCCATAATGGCACAGTCGAGGGATTTATATTGGGTGCGAGCAACGCCATTTGTGTTCTCGGCAAATGATGTAAATATGGTTTTGTCTGTATCTGAAAGCGGTGCTAATATCCAATCAAACACTTCGCTTTCTTCGCAATAAAGCCCTTTTGCGGGAAGCCAACGAGTAGAGTTGATAAATTTATCTGTGCCATCATCATGTGGAATTTTCCATAACGATTTGATCAGCTGTGGGTATTTTATAAAACCTAATAAAGTGCGGCGTGTTAGATTCATACCGTAGCCTTTACTGTAAGGTTCTAGTTTCGCCACAATTCTGAGTGTTTGGGCGTTGCCCTCAAAACCACCGTGCGCACGCATCATGTAATTGAGCGCCGTTTCACCGCCGTGACCGAAAGGAAACGGACACCCACTAAAAAGATAAAAATGTATCTATTGTTGGAAAGGTAAATTAGTATGTAATTAGATTGGTTGTGAGAAATAGATGATGTATAGCTTTCAAAGTGAAAAATTTAAAACAAAGTTGATGTGTTGTAATGATGGTATTCCATTGTTGCTACCCAACATATTTCTACATTCACTTTATAAAAATAGACAAGTATATAAATTAATTTGGATCGATGGGACTGGAAAGCGCAGAATTAAAGATGCTGAGCTTAATAAAATTACGTTATCAAAGAAAAAAATTTCCGAATGCTTTTATGAGTTAAGAAAGTTCCTTTTATGGCTTGAAAATTATTCAAAAAACTCATCTTCAATTTCACTAACTACACACCACAACTTACCGGAAGAATTTCTCAATCATTACATAAATAATGTATTGATTTTGGAGCGTAATACCAGTGAAAAAATGGTTGAGAAGGCAATTTCAGGCTTGACGTATTATTACAACTATTTAGCTTTCAATGGGTTTACGAACATAAAAGAGATCCGTGTAAAAAATAAAAACAAATCTATTGCGAGGGACAATACCAAAAGAAGAAATACGATTAAATATTTGTCACCAAGCATGAGAGCTGAACTCTATGCAAATGCTAGAAACCTCCGCGTTGAATGTACCTTGCGTGCAGGGGGGGAATGTGGCCTACGTACACAGGAGAATGTGGGATTATTATTAAACGATTTTAAAGTGGGTGGTAAATCATACTCAGGTATGAAGTCGTTCTTCAAGGAAATAGACGTAGAAACAAAACTAAATGAGCGCTTAGACAAACAAAAACAAGAGTTCAAATATTGGCTTCAAGGCAAATATTCTAAAGGCCGTAGAAATGGTGTTGGTGGTATTTCTAGATGGATTTATATTCCACGTGATGTGATGTTGCGATTTAAATTGTATTACGAGACTGAGAGGCCCAAATGTGGTGAAGATAGCTTGTTTATAACTGATCCTTTAAGTGGTGCGGTACATGGAATAAGGGAATACCAAGGCACTAGAGATTTTAAAGATACACGCGCTTTGGTTATCGATAAGCAACAGCAAGGATTATTACCTGATTACCTTCACATTCTAGAAGAAGATCATAAATATCACATTCTCAGGCATTCATATGGAACTGATAAGTTCCACGATGCTGTTGAAGAAGATGGACTTGAACTTGAAAACGTCACTCATTTATCTAGACCATATTTGCTAGTAGCAGAGTTATTAGGTCACGAAACTAGAGGAAAAGATGCTCCAACAACGACAAGAAAATACATAAGGTCTGTTAAGGAAAAGCTTGACCAAGAAAAGTCATATTTGGAGTGCGCAAATGGATAATATTGAAGAAAGCTTATTAAAGCAACAAGCTGAGATGCTGGCAGAGTTTTCGAATAAACAAACACTGAGAGTTGTTGATTTTGTGCCATTTGATGTGGATCGATTTATTGTTCCTGAATATCAGGGAGCAAAGTCGCAAATTGTAACTCTAGAAGATGCTGACTCTCACGAAAAGAGATTGGTATTTGCGGCTTTATACGTTGCAAATTATATAACATTTGTTCTTGAAGAGGGTACCGGTGGAGATTGCAGAGCATTATCTTATATAGCTACTAAGTTCATGACTTATTTAAATGCACTAAAATTAGATCAATTTAATCGTGTAAATATATTAAAAGATTTTGAGGCTTATCGTGTTGAAAGCGATGGGGTAAAGACTCAAAGTACAGGCATGATTGAACTAATACGGCTGCTTAACAAAGCGCTTAATTATGTTCCTTTTGGTATCGAGTTACTTACGACCGATGATTATAAGTACTTAGATCTGCTATCAAAAAACAAACCCGCAGCAGATGATGGTAGTGTGCAAACTACACTTACTGATTACTTTGGTTTTCATTCTTGGTTAAGAAGAGATGATATCGGTGTTGGTGCGCATCTATATAAGAGAGCTGAATCCCCTAAATTATTGATAAGGTCATTCCAAATTACAATAAGCATTGCATTGTTTGAAATAAATAAAGCAAAACATGCGCTTATTGATTTGTTTAGCAAGAAGAGCGTTCAACCAGATTACTTTCCCGCGAAATTAATTCGCCCTCTTATAGAAAATTATGAGGGGGGACGAAAAAACAAGCAATTTCGAATAGATGAAGCTGCATTTAAAGTTGCTACATTAAACAATAAAAAAGTTTTTTTTGAGAAGCTTAGAAATCTTTTTACTGGTATCGAAGCTAATAACATAATTAATACGGCTTTAGAGTCTTTGCTTTATTCACAATGTGCAGAAGAAGCTCAGCAGTATGCTAAAGACGAATTTTGGAATACGGGAAAAATACCAGCTCAAACGGCAAAGATATCAAACAAAATAGTCACAGTTTTTCGTCAGCAAACTGAGGGATCACTCTTATTTACACCTGATTTTATCCAAGAGGTGGTTGAATATTCAGTTGCTAAGCACAAAAAGCTCCCAATCTCAAAGGGGGAAAACTACTTATTTGCTTTACTAATGTCATATCAAACGATTCCTTACAATGATATTTATAGAATAAGATTGAGAGATTTTAGGTTTTCCAAAAGACAAACAGGAGAAGTTACTCAAATAGAATCAGAATATTTCAAGTCTCGCTCAAAAAGCTACCT
>NZ_JAKFZO010000040.1:0-17762 GCF_021654175.1 Pseudoalteromonas sp. MMG024 | reverse complement strand
GATATCCGTCTTTTGCTATTATCGCTTGACCAGCATTTAGTCTATTTGCAAGTAATGTAGCTACTTCACTACCAAAATTTTCAAAATCATCAATATTGGCTTCGTCCTCATCATTGAATTCAATAAAGTCACCAAGGTTACTTTCAAAATTCTTTGGTCCATTTTCACCTTGCTCAAAATCGCCAACTTTAATTCCTTGACCTCTAAAAAGGGTTGTTAACTGATGTATGACTTCGTTAGATAAATTTTCAATACTGGACTCTGTCTTAGTTTCAGCTTCAGCCATTCGAGTTTGAGCATTTCGCTTGATTGAAGAAACGATAAGATTATGAATTCGAGACTGCATAAATATCCTTTTAAATTATGCCTAGTAAGACGATCACGTTGTTCTAACGTCTGAAAGTTAAAAAATCAGTTTTTACGAAACTAGAACTAACGATATCGAAAAGCTTTAACCAATCCTACCCCAATTCCCCCCATAAAAAAAGCAGCCATTAGGCTGCTTTTTATTACATTCTATAACTAAATCAGTTAATTACGCATCATCACGATAGCTATCAACCGCCGGACAGCTACAAATTAAGTTGCGGTCACCGTACACGTCATCGATACGTGTTACGGTTGGCCAGAACTTGTCTTTTGCTACCGCTGGTACTGGGAATGCCGCGTAGAAGCGGTCGTATGCGCGCTCCCACTCATTACCTAGTACGTCAGCTTGTGTGTGCGGTGCAAATACAAGCGGGTTGTTTTCGATTGTCCACTCGCCAGAAGCAATTTTGTTTACTTCTGCTTTAATCGATACCATTGCTTCAATAAAGCGATCAATTTCCATTTTGCTTTCTGATTCAGTTGGCTCAATCATTAACGTGCCCGCTACTGGGAACGACATTGTTGGTGAATGGAAGCCGTAATCTTGTAAGCGTTTAGCGATATCCATTTCGGTGATACCGGTTTGCTCTTTGATTGGGCGTAAATCAACAATACACTCGTGCGCAACGCGGTTGTTTTGACCACGGTACAAGATTGGGTAGTGTTCGCTTAGCTTTTCAGTTAGGTAGTTAGCACTTACAATTGCCGTTTCAGTTGCTTGTTTAAGGCCCTCAGAACCCATCATTGCAATGTATGCCCATGAAATAGGTAGAATTGCAGCTGAGCCGTAAGGTGCTGCTGATACTGCGCCGTTACCTTCAGTTGTACCCGGTACGTTAATAACGCTGTGGTTAGGCATAAATGGTGCAAGGTGCGATTTAACACCAATTGGACCAACACCTGGACCACCGCCACCGTGTGGAATACAGAACGTTTTGTGAAGGTTAAGGTGCGAAACGTCAGAACCGATAAAGCCTGGGCTAGTTACGCCAACCTGTGCGTTCATGTTCGCGCCGTCCATATAAACTTGGCCGCCGTGCTGGTGAACGATGTCACAGATTTCCATGATGGTATCTTCAAATACACCGTGGGTAGACGGGTAAGTGATCATAATACAAGAAAGGTTTTCTGAAACCTCTTCTGCTTTTGCTTTAAGGTCAGCAACGTCAACGTTACCTTGCTTATCACACTCAACAACCACAACTTTCATGCTTGCCATTTGCGCAGATGCAGGGTTAGTACCGTGTGCAGAGCTTGGAATTAAGCACACATTACGGTGACCTTCGCCACGTGACTCGTGGTATTTACGAATCGCGATAAGACCTGCGTATTCACCTTGTGCACCTGAGTTAGGCTGAAGTGATACTGCATCGTAACCTGTAATGTTTACTAACCAGTCGTGTAACTCGTTAATCATTACTTGGTAACCTTCTGCTTGGTCTAGCGGGCAGAATGGGTGAAGGTTTGCAAACTCAGGCCAAGTAATTGGGATCATCTCAGCGGTCGCGTTTAGTTTCATGGTACATGAACCAAGCGAGATCATTGAGTGGTTAAGCGCTAAGTCTTTGTTCTCTAGGCGCTTGATATAACGCAGCATTTCAGTTTCGCTGTGGTAGCTGTTGAAATTAGGGTGCGTTAAGAATTCGTCATCGCGTACAAGCTTCTCTGGAATACCTGTGATGTTGTCTGTTGTTACTTGTGCATCAAGTGCTGCAACGTCAAGGCCGTGGCCTGCGCCAAGGATGATATCGAATAGTTCAGCTACGTCGTCACGTGTTGTGGTTTCGTTAACTGAAATTGAGAATTCACCGTCGTGATTTTTAGCAAAGTTAATCTCTGCTGCTTCTGCGCGTGCAACGATTTCGTCTTTGTTGCTTGTTACTGTGATGGTGTCAAACCAGGTGTCGTGCTTAAGCGTTACGCCTTTTGCTTTTAAGCCTGTTGCTAAAATGCTTGCGAAACGATTAATGCGTGATGCGATTGTGCGTAAGCCTTCTGCACCGTGGTAAACCGCGTAGAACGCTGCCATGTTTGCAAGTAACACCTGCGCAGTACAAATATTTGAATTCGCTTTTTCACGGCGGATGTGCTGCTCACGTGTTTGCATTGCCATACGTAGTGCGTCGTTACCTAAACGGTCTTTAGAAACACCAATAATACGGCCAGGAAGTGAACGCTTGTACTTATCGCGAGTTGCGAAGAATGCCGCGTGAGGACCACCGTAACCCATCGGTACACCAAAACGCTGTGCAGAACCTAACACTACGTCTGCGCCTAGTTTACCTGGCGCTTTAAGTAATACTAGTGACATGATGTCTGCTGCCACACAGGCGATTGCTTTTTTGTCTTGTACGTCAGCGATTAGACCTTGTACGTCAACAACTTCACCCGTTGTGCTTGGGTATTGGAAAAGCGCACCGAAGATTTCGTGATTTACTGCATCTGCCGCAGGGCCAACCACTACTTCAAAACCAAACTGTTCTGCACGTGTTGCTACAACGTCGATTGTTTGTGCGTGTACGTCTTCTGCAATAAAGAAGATATTTGCTTTTTTCGCTTTTGCTACACGCTTAGAAAGTGCCATTGCTTCAGCAGCTGCTGTTGATTCATCAAGTAGTGACGCAGACGCAAGGTCAAGACCTGTTAAATCCATTGAAAGCGTTTGGAAGTTAAGTAGTGATTCTAAACGACCTTGTGCGATTTCTGGCTGGTATGGCGTGTACGCTGTGTACCAACCTGGGTTTTCTAACACGTTACGTAAAATTACGTTAGGTGTGTGCGTTGGGTGGTAGCCCTGACCAATGTAAGATTTAAAAATCTTATTTTTGCTTGCTACTGATTTTAAGTAGCTCAGTGTTTCAACTTCAGTGCGGCTTTCACCAATGCTAAGACCTTGCTCTAAACGAATACTTGCAGGCACGGTTTCGTTCATAAGCTCTTCAACACTTGATACGCCCAGCTCAGCTAGCATTGCTGACATCTGGTTTGCGTCCGGACCGATATGGCGGCGGATAAAATCTTGCTTTTGCTCAAGTTGTTCAAGCGATTTTACGTTTGACATGTGTCTAACTTCCTATGGCATTTACATACACGACTAGCTAAGTTTACTGTGTGCTCAGTAAGCTTAGGCGGCCTTTCATCCGCTCGATATAATTGAGGTGAATGATTGGCTTTACTAATCAAAAATTTAAAAAATATTTAAAAAATTTATATTTAAATAAAACTTTTAAATATTCACTAGGTGTAAAAACATGAAAAGCTCCAAATCTGGAGCTTTTCATTAACAAATCGTTATACGATTAAGAGCGTATTGCCCTTTCTCGTTCCGATTTTGTTCATTTTGAGCGTGCATTTATCGCGGCGCTCGGCTTGCAGCTTAGTCATCTAAGTAAAGGCCGAGCAACAAAGAGAAAGGCGCGCTCAATTGAACCTAACAGGCAGCGCTTGATTGCCTTTTCTACTGTGTTATCGCCAGACTTATATAGAATAACTATACGACGCTGGCTCTGCCTTGTACAAAAACCAATCAAGCAGCTGCAAAAGCGAACTTGAAAGGTTAATACGCTCTACTAGTCTTCGTCGATCGAATTTTGGTAACCTTCAGCGTCAAGTAGGTTATCTAGCTCTGACTCGTCAGATGCTTTAATTTTGAATAACCAACCATCGCCGTATGGGTCAGAGTTAACTGTTTCTGGAGAATCTTCTAGTTCTTCGTTGATTTCAACGATAGTACCTGAGATTGGTGCGTAAATATCAGACGCTGCTTTTACAGATTCTGCTACTGCACAGTCTTCACCTGCATCTACTTCGTCGTCTACGTCTGGTAGGTCAACGAAAACCATATCACCTAATAGCTCTTGTGCGTGCTCAGAGATACCTACTGAGTAAACACCATTACCTTCAGCGCGAACCCATTCGTGTGAAGATGCATATTTTAAATCGGCAGGGATATTGCTCATTCTTATAAATCCTTCGGTTTAATTTATTTTGATATCAATTTTATCAAACTTTCAATCATCTTAGTGTGTTAAATGAATTCCTAACGTCGTTAAAATTTTCTTATGTAGCCCAACTACACCACTAAAATTTTGCCTCGTTATCAATCCATTTTCCTATCACTAATCTAGCTTGCCAGCTTGATGCAATTGATATAAGGGGTATTAATACCCCATATCGATTTAGATTACTGATTTACCATTGCGTACAAAGCAAGGTTTTACAACTTTTACGTCAACGTGCTTTTTACGCATTTCAACTTGTGCAGTGTCGCCAGTTGAGCGCGGCACGCGTGCAAGGGCAATACTGTGACCCAGTGTCGGTGAGAATGTACCAGAAGTAATCACACCTTCGCCACCGTCAACAATTACTTTAAGACCAGCGCGTAGTACGCCTTTTTCTTCAAGCACTAAACCAACTAATTTGTCAGTACTTTTTTCCTCGCGCTGCTTAGCAACCACGTCACGACCGATAAAGTCACGATCTGCTGGTTCCCAAGCCAGTGTCCACGCCATGTTAGCTGCAAGTGGTGATACCGTTTCGTCCATATCTAGGCCGTAAAGGTTCATACCTGCTTCTAAACGTAGCGTGTCACGTGCACCAAGGCCTGCTGGGCGAACACCTGCGTCTAAAAGTTCTTGCCATAACGCTTCTGCACCGTCGTTATGAACAACGATTTCATAACCGTCTTCACCAGTATAGCCAGTTGTTGCGATAAATAAATCACCCGCTTGTACGCCAAAGAATGGTTTCATACCTTCAACGGCAGCTTGTTGATTTTCGTCAAGAATTGTTGCCGTTTTTGCTTTAGCATTCGGGCCTTGTACCGCAATCATTGCGTATTCAGGGCGCTCAGTTACTTCAACTTTGAAGTTTGCAGCTACTGTAGCAATGTGCTTAAGATCTTTTTCGCGTGTTGCTGAGTTAACCACTAGGCGGTACTCAGTTTCAGTGAAGAAATAAATGATTAGGTCGTCAATTACACCGCCTTCGGCGTTAAGCATACCTGTGTATAACGCTTTACCAGCAACTTGTAGTTTTTCTACATCGTTTGCTACTAGTTTACGTAAAAAAGGTTTTGCATCTTCGCCTTTAACGTCAACGATTGTCATGTGTGACACGTCGAACATACCGGCATCTTGGCGAACAGCGTGGTGCTCTTCGATTTGTGAACCATAGTTGATTGGCATTTCCCAGCCGTGGAAATCAACCATTTTTGCACCCGCTTCAAGATGCTTGGCGTGTAATACAGTTTTTGAAGTCATAATATTCCTACACTTTCAAATCTACCCGCACTCGGTGCGGCGTGGCTTCAACAGGACAATTGTCCGGTTGAGGGAATAACATGGGCGGCGATTATACCGAAACAATATGGCTTTCGCACCCAGAAAGTTATTAGTTTTACGCATTATGTAATTAATTTATTTCAATAATTTTTATTTATTAAATTGATTACAACGCTAAATATAAAATAGCGGTAAAACTAACCGCTATTAACTTTGTTAAGCCTTTGCTTAAACTAGTAATTCTGCTTGCTCGCTAAAGCCTAGTGCAATAAATCGGCTTTGCCATTTAGCGAGCTCGTCGCTTTTTGCGACTAGCTCGTAACCCTTGTGGCTTTCTAAATGAGTAGCGGTTAAAAACACATTACCCGCTTGGCGCGCGTAGCGTTGCTGCTCACCGGTTAAAATAATGCCAGGTGTTAGTGCAAATTCGCTTAATACCGTTTTAAACGCATTATCACCACGCAGTGCTAAAATGCGTAAATCGTTACGGGTGATCACATCAATATCGTGCGACTCTTCCCCTTCACTTAACGCAGCAACTAAAGCAGGTGCAATGTCGTTATCGACAAAAATACGAAACGCCAGTTCAGTAAAGTAGTAAAGCTCAAGCGCAATTTCATTGACTTTTGCTGTGCAACGAAGCCCCATTCCCGGCACAGTTAAATGGCGTACATCACTGGAAATAAGTGTTTGTAAATACGGTAACGCAGCGCTGCCCGTCACATCAATAATGGTGCGATCGTTCATTTGCGCAATTTCGTTTGCGCCCGTGTATGCATTTTGATGGCTACCAAATAGCTGAGGCACTTGTGTTGTCATGCCCAATCTCCAGTGAAAATTAACAAGCAAAATTATGTTAGGCCACCTTGCAACAATCAAATTGTATTTTTTTATAAATTGATAAATAATACTAATCATCAAACAAAAATAAATTTCAAAATCTAATGTTTGGAGTGCTTTATGAAAAATATCCCAACTGATAGCTTACGCACCTTAATCACAGTGGTTGAGGTTGGCGGTTTTGCCAAAGCGGGTGAATTGCTTGGTTTATCGCAACCTGCTGTAAGTTTGCAGATTAAGCGTTTAGAAGAGTTATTAGGTAATAAGCTGTTTAAAAAACAAGGCCAGCGCCAAGTGCTTAACCAGCATGGGGAAATTTTAATGCCACTGGCAAAGCAGTTGCTTCAAGTAAACGACACTATTTTGCAAACCTTTAGCTCTGAGGTATTAGCAGGTAAAGTGCGTTTGGGTATTCCAAGTGAGTTTGCAGCCACCGTATTGCCTGCCATTATTGGTGATTTTGTAAGCCTGTACCCTGATGTTGCCTTAGAGGTAAAGTCAGAGCTCAGTAAAAAGCTACGCCACAGCGATAACCGCGAACAATACGATTTAATATTGGCACTATTAGAGGGCCCTGAGCAGTCTAAGTACCCTATTTTTATGGATGATGAGCTAGTATGGGTAGGTGATGTAAATAACATCAACACCGAAGTAGTTAATCTGATTGCCGCAGAAGAAGGCTGTATTTATCGCCGCCGCGCCATTGATGCACTGGAAAAAGCCGGATTAAAATGGCGTATTGTGTACACCAACGCCGACCTTGCTGGCATTAGCGCTGCATTAAAAGAAAACCTAGGCATTACAGTACTTGCCAAACACACGGTACCAAACGACTTAAACTGGGCAAAATCCACCAGCCAACTGCCTGAACTTGGCGAAGTAGGTATTAGCTTAATCAAACAAAGCGAAGAGTCGCACGCAGTTGATAAACTCGCTGAGTTTGTTCAATTACGATTAAAGTAACGGCTAGTTACTTTAATCGAATAAGTACTCACCTTATAAAAAGTAATGCTGTTCTAAGGCATTACTTTTGTATATGCACTTTTAATAACTACTATTAAATAAACACTGTTGCCAACGCTAATGTTGCTCTGCTTTACCAAACTTTAAAATAAAGCGACTGGTTTTACCCCGAATACCTTTTGCAAATACCGATTGTTCCAAATCGTCGTTTGGATTTATTAAATAAAAGGCTTCTTCTTTTAAACTAAACCCCAGTGATTGCAACTGATACTTCACAATATTTGCGTCAATTCGGTGTAAGTCATTAGCAGCGTCATAACCAGAACCCGCCTTGGCATGGTGATCAATAATAATCAGCACGCCTTCTGGTTTAAGTAAGTTTTTTATATGGCTAAAGGCCTCGCGATAATCCACAATCTTCTCGCGCATAATTTGCAATTCACCATTGCGATATCGATGGGTAAAAAACAAATCGTGATAGTTGATGCCCATAAACGCAATATCAATGCTCGACGAAGGCAACGGAAGATCTTTTATTGCAACTTGGTCAAAACGCATCATATTTTTGAGCGTTTGGCGCTTAGAACGCGCCAACATTTCTTTTTTGCCAAAGTGCCAAGTAAGCCTATCGTTATGAGCATAGACTTTACCTTGCTCTCCCACAGCACGAGCAAACAGTTCACTGTACCAACCGCCACCCGCATAAATATCAAGTATAATCTGTCCGCTGGCAACGCCTGCAAAACGCATTACTTGGGCTGGCTGTCTATTTGCATCGTGCTGTTTATCAACATCTGAACGATTAGGCTCTGTTAACAGTGTTTGTAATTGAGAGAGTGAGAGCGGTTCATAAGCAATACATGAAAAACTCACACAAACCATAATCAACATAAGGTATTTAACGTGCATCTTTTCTCCTTAAATTCATTGGTTCATGTACTTTAGGCATTTGAACGGCTTGCTGCTAATGGCGATAATTCAGCATTCTCTGTTTTTGATAAATGTGAATTCGCATAGCCTCTTCCGAGCAAAAAGCCAAAAAACGCCCAAAGTGATGCGATACTCGCCCCCACCAGTGAGACTGCAAATAATCCAAGTCCTAAACCATCGGTTAACCCCGCGAATAACATGCCACTTACCGCATCGCCGCCACGATAAACGGCTACATCAATTACCGGTTTTGCTTTAAAACGTTCATCTACCGTTACTTGAGTAAACAGCATTTCTCTTGCAGGGCGAGTAAGTGAGTAGTTACCTGCGCGGCGCACAATTTGAATTACCAAAATCACCATCACGCTTGGCGCAAATGCCAAAATCAATAAACCAGCCATTAACAAAAGTGGCACTAGCGCCAAAGACACACCTAGCCCCGCTTTTTTAACTAAGCGCCCAGAGACAAAAAACGCCATAACAAAGGTCAGTACATTCACAAACCAATCAATGCTTGCCAATATTTGTGTGCGCTCTGCCCGCGAATACGGCGCCAGTAATTGTTTTTGTTCAAAGTAAATAAATGAGCCGATAAATACATACAGCAAAATAAATGCGGCAATGCCTAACAGTTTTGGATTTGAAATAAGTGATTTAAACCCGCTTGCCCAGCCTTGTGCCAATGATAATGTTGTTGCATCAAAACTATGCTGCGTATTGTGAAGTTGCGTATGCTTTAAGCGGTAAATATATAAAGTGAGAGGCACCACCAGCATTAAGGCTGAGGCGGCGATTAACATAAGCTGCCCTTCATCTAATACACTGCCAAAAAGTGACGGAATAGACGGGCCGATAATCGCGCCAGCACTTGCGCCCGCAGCGATGATGGGAAATAAACGCGTGCTTTGTTTTTGATTAAAGGTGTCGGACATAAAGCTCCAAAACACCGAAATATGAAATAAGCTAAATGCGCTCACCCACACATAAAAGGCCTTTTCAATCAAAACGGCGGAGGAAAACAGCGGCATTAACAAATAAAACGCGATAAAACTGCCTGCAAATAAGCTATAAACGGTTGGCACTATGTACTTAAACTTGAGCTTATCAATCGCAAAGCCATACACAGAGACAATCACTACGCTAATAACAAACTGCATATTCCATAAAAAACTCACCTCGCTGTCGCTCCAATCGCTGGCAAGGGCGTCTCGCACAGGGCGCAGCACAAAATACGCCGCCATTAAAATAAATGCCATAATAAATGCCGCGAGTGTGGCAGTTTGCTCGTTCGATTTAACCTGCGACAAGGTGTTTAATAAACCTGAAATACTCAATTTACGTGTTTGACTGGTCATGCTATCACTCCTCACACGCTACTGATTTGCTTTGTCGATTTCGTGCGACAGCCATGCAAGCATCTGTTTTTTATCAAACGTAAACGCATGTGAGGCATTAAGCTCAGCTACTTTTTTGAGCGTGTTTTTAATTGGCATCATGGCCTCTTGCTCGTTGGGTACTACTAGGTAGCGCAAATGGGGGGTTTCATCGAATAGTGCTTTCACAACCGCATTGGCAACATCATCGGGCGCTTTAAAACGGCTGCGATCAGGGTTGGTAAATTTGGCAAACCGTTTGTATTCATCCTGATAGCGAGAATTGGCAAAATGATGCCCTTGTTTTTCCAAGCGACGTTTCAGGTTTTTCATAATATTGGAGTTGTAATTTCCAGGCGCAATAACACTGACTTTCACATCAAACTTACGCATTTCTGCAGATAACGCTTCACTAAACGCTTCGATGGCATGTTTTGTCATGCTGTAAGGGCCAAACATGGTGCTCGACATCAATCCTGAAATTGAACCAATATTGGCAATGCGTCCTTTGTTTTCGATAATTAATGGCGCAAACGCCTTAGTAATTCGATAAGGCCCCATTACATTGACGTTGTGTTGAAACTGAAGATCGCGCTCGGGGATTTCAATTAAGGGGCCAAACACCGCAACCCCTGCATTATTAACAAGGCCATGAAGCTTTTTGCCCGACGCTTTAACGGTATTTACTGCTGCATCGATATCTGACTGAATGGTTACATCTAACCGTATTGCTTGCACATTTGTAAGTTGGTTCAATGCATCAATGTCTTTTTGCTTGCGTGCGCCAGCAAATACAAAGTGTCCTTGGCGTGCTAACGTTTCAGTGATTGTTCGACCAATGCCTGAACTTGCACCAGTAACCAAAATGGCTTTTTGGTGTTGCACTGTTGCTGCTTTTGCATGTGATGCCTCAAGAGTGGCTTGTCTGTCATCAGCAAACGCGATGTGTGTGGTTAAAATAAAAAGGGTGATGAGTAAACGCATAATAATGTCCTGCTATTAAAAGTAAGACTCAGTGTTATGGGTTTTCTAGCGCGTGTGTATTTACTCGACCAACCGCTTACAACTAGCGATTAAATTGGTGATATGGGCGTTTTGCTAAAAAGCGACAGAAAAGCTGTTTTCGTCGACAGTAACGATGCGTTTGTCTATACACTAGCTCTTTGATTTGTTATTGAGATATAGTGAAAGCGATACCCCAGTAAATTCAGAGCTGCCAAACTAAGATGTTGAATGAACTAAATAAAGCAAACAATACCCTTACACAGCCAAAAAGCACACACATTTGGTTGTTAGCGTTTTGGATATTGGTGTTTTTACTGAACATGGGGCCGCACTGGGAAAACTACGCATCATTCAAAGAAATAATAGAAACCATCGGCAACATTGTATTTGCGCAAGCCGTCGTTGCATTTGTAACCTTAAAGTTCTTAGTGTCCAAGTTACTTGATAAAGACCAAATGCCCCTTTTTATCGCCGCGTTATTGGGTGTACTTTTACTTGGTGCATACTGGGTGATTGCTGTTCGCTATTTTTATATTGAACCCAGTTACCCAGAGACCTACCAAAATTTGCTCTATGTTACACAGGATCAGGGCATTCAGTATCGTTTATTTAGCTTTTGGGCATTGAAATACATTATCTTTTCAAAAATGCCACAACTGTTTTTCCCAACAGCAGTGCTTATGGCAAGGCAGTTTTACAAAAAACAAAGCTATATTTTGGAGTTAAAAGAGCAGAAAAACTTAGCCGAATTAGCCGCTTTAAAAAACCAACTAAACCCGCATTTTATTTTTAATACACTTAATAATTTGTATTTACTGGCACTGAAAAAGTCCGACCAAACACCGCTGGTAATTGAAAAGCTGGCTGATATTTTAGATTACGTAGTTTATCGCTGTAACGAGCGCTATATATCGCTTAATAGTGAAATTACACTTATACAAAACTACCTAGATTTAGAATGCATTCGTAAGTCAGACACGCTCAAAGTGAATTTTTCTAGCGAGATTAATCATCCCCACACCATCGCCCCTTTGCTGTTATTAAACTTGGTGGAAAACGCCTGTAAACACAGCACCAGTAATGAGCTAAATACCGCGTTTGTCGACATTGTGTTAACCTCAAATCGTGATGCAATCACCTTTGAAGTTAAGAACTCAATTCCAGAGCACAGCGAAGCCAATAACGATTCGCCCAGTGTGGGTTTAAACAATATGACCAAACAACTTGAAATGCTCTACCCTAACGCATTTTCACTGACCATTGATCATACCAAAAATAGCTATTTGGCGACCCTCACACTTAACATGGAAACAAAGTAAGTATGGCAATTCAAACTCAACAAAAACGCTATCGCTGCATCATTGTGGATGATGAAGCGCTTGGCCGCGAACTGATTGAAATGCATTTAGCGCAGTTTGCTGAATTTGAACTCGTTGCCAGCTGCAGCAGCGCCATTGAAGCGCATCAATTATTACAAAACCAAAGCGTGGATTTATTGTTTTTGGACATTGAAATGCCGGTGTTAAAAGGCACTGATTTTTATCAAAATCTTGCGCATAAACCCTATGTTATTTTTACTACCGCGTATCGCGACTATGCCATTGCAGGGTTTGAGTTAGATGCGGTGGATTACCTATTAAAACCCATTGTGTTTTCGCGTTTTTTTAAAGCCATTGAAAAGTTTAAACAACGCATAACTAACACACTTCACGCTGAACCAAGTGTGCCAACGCAACAAACGCCAAATGCGATGTTTGTGCGTGAAAACCGCAAACAAGTACGCATTGTGTTTGAAAACATTTTATATATAGAAGGGTTAAAAGATTACATAAAAATCTTTTTGCACGATGACAGTCATATTATCAAAAGCAGTATGAGTGCCTTTGAAAGCCAGTTGCCAAGTAACTTTGCCCGTGTGCACCGCTCGTTTATTGTGAATATAGACCACATTAGCGCTTATGCGCACCAGTATGTGGAGCTGGGCGATATTGAAATACCCATTGGCGATCAGTTCCGAGAAAAACTACAGGAAAAGCTTTGTTAGTAAAGGTGTTGTTACTTTTATCCAGTAACAACACCTTTATATTAAAAATAACCCAAAGCTATTTTTTAGGGTTTTGCTGTTTCCAACCGTTATAAATCAGCATGTGGGCCAAACACTTCGTAGTGAATACGTTCTTCGCCAACTCCCATATCTAATAATTGTTTTTTGATAAAACGCATAAAAGCGACTGGGCCACACACATAAAAGTGCGCTTGCCCGTATGGTAATCGGGCATTATTTAAATCAACCAGTCCGTTAAAAGTAGTGTTTGATTGATTGTTGCCATCATTCGCGTCTTCATACCAAGTGTAGGTTTGCCAATTATTTAAAGCAGTAAGCTCCGCTGTACGGGCTTTAAACGAATGCTGCTCAATTGATTGACAGGCATGTAAGTAGTACACATCCTGCTCATAATTGAGCGCAGCTAAATACTCTAACATTGATTGCATTGGAGTAACCCCAACCCCTGCTGAAATCAGTACCACAGGTGATTGTTTGTCTTCAAAGAAGAAATCACCTGCTGGTGCGTTAACCAAAAGGCTATCGCCCCCTTCAATATGATCATGCAAGTAATTAGACACAATACCATTTGGTTCGCCTACTTCGCGCTTAACTGAAATGCGGTAATTTTTTCCATTTGGTTTGGTAGATAACGAATACTGGCGAATTTCAGTAAAGGGGTGATCCTTCGGTTGCACCGAAATACCTAAATATTGCCCTGGTATAAAACCAACAACGTCTTTACCGTCTTCTGGTGTTAAAACAAAACTCGTGACCAATTCAGATTCTTTACTTTTTTCACTCACCACAAACGGGCGGCTATCGCGCCAACCACCTTGGCTTTGTGCGCGGCTATCATAAAGCTCCCCTTCTCGATGAATAAACACAGACGCTAAAAAGTCATATGCTGCAGTCCATGCTTCTTCTACGTCTGCGGTAAATAACTCACCTGTTAATTCACGTAGGGTTTCTGTAAGGTGATGGCCCACGATTTGGTACATTTCGGGTTGAATATTAAAGCTTGTGTGTTTATGGGCTATGCGCTCAACCGCACTTTTTAATGCGCCCACATTATCAATGTAATGGGCATACGCTGCGATGGCTTCGAAAAGCGCAGCTTTTTGTCTGCCAGACTCTTGATTACTCATATTAAAAATATTTTTAAGCTCAGGATGATGATTAAAAAGACGCGAATAAAAATGATCTGTTAAAGCAGGCCCGGTTTCTGTAAGTAATGGCACTAGACTTTTAATAATATCGATATGACGTTGTTGTAACATGGTTTACCTCGTGTGTTGCAACGTGTTGTTAGAATTAAGAAATAAATAATTAAGAATTAACGAAAGCCATCTTGGCGAGGCGCTTTCAAAATGGGCAAATAAACCCAAATAAACATGAAAAATGCAGTTATCCAGAGCATTGCGCTTAGTTGCCACGCTAGGTGTGCATAGCCCAAAGAAGGCATTAAAGCGCGAATAATTGCGGCCAAAGCCATGAGTAAAAATGCATAACTGATAACGGGTTTGGGCATCAATATTCGGCCAGTATGACCCAGCGAAACACGGCTCATCATAGATAAGACCATCAGTCCCATCGCCCCCACAGTGATTACATGAAGCCCAGAACTAAAAGCGATAAGCGGTGTGAAATAACTTGCACCGAGTAAAATTAGACCAACGCCCAGCGCGCCATACGACAAATGCAACGACCATAAAAGCGCAATGCCTGCAGTTTTATTACTTTGCCAAAAACCCAGCTTTGCAAGGTGCAAACACCCTGCAGCAATCATTAAATACGCAGGTGATAACGGCAGTGAAATATAAAAGTGACTGAAAAAAACCAAAGCACCTAGCAATGAGGTAGTCTGTAACAGCGGGTCTAGCAGCTTAGGGTGCGACACTGCCGCTAATTTGGCGCCATTTCGAGTGAAAAACGGAATAACACGCCCACCCACAATGCCCATTAAAACGCCAAACATCAACACCATAGTACGGCCAATATGCAGGGCCTGTGCAGTATCAATAGTTAGCTCACTGATTAAAAGTGCCATTTCAAGAAGTGCCATCACACTAAATAGCGGTATAAACAGATAATTACGGCGGTTTTTAGCAAGCAACACTATGTGCGAGTAAATAGCTATGATGCTTATCCACCAAAGGCCTTGCAGCACAGTTGCCAAAATAACGGTTGCGGTTGAGTTAACAAAAAACAAAACGCGGATCACCAACCACAAGCTAACCAATGCCATTAATGGCAGCCCTTTAATGCTTGGCCTGCCGGTCCATGTTTGCACCGCAGTTAACACAAAACCAGTGGCAATGGTGGCACCAAAGCCAAATAGCATTTCGTGCAGATGCCATACCGTTGACGTAAGCCCTGTTGGGTTTAACTGCCACCACGCATTTAAAAAGCCAAGCCAGATAGTCATGGCGACAATCGACGCTAATGCCCCCAAAATAAAGCTGGAGCGAAATGCCAACTGAAAAAACGGGTGCTCTGCAAATGAGGCTGGTTGCGTTGAGTTTTCAGCCAAAGGTTCTTGAATGTGTAACATTGCTTATTCCTTCCTTTTCACTACACGCGAAGGCCTAAGCCATGTTGCCCAATACAACGGATCACATAACCAATTTTAAATAATGCGGGAAATACCATGGTGCCAATGTGGGCAGCAATTTGTTGACCGATAGAAAAATACTCAGCAAATGGGTAACTGATCAGCAAACAACCCATAAACAAACTAACCGGCACCAGCATTAACCAATTACCCACTTGCTTAGTTAAGCTAAACACGTTTTTTTGCTTTTTTTGTGTAAGCGTTAGCGCACGCTCATGATTGATAAACGCAGTATCATTAACCACTTGCTGCATAATTAAGCCTTAATTTCATTTAAATTCAGCTTGATATAGCAGCAACGATGCCAAAATTAATTTATTAATATTAATCAGCTAGTTAATTAAAATAAGTGCTTTTAAAAACCAACAAATAAGTCAATTTGACACATCGTAAAAATAAGTCATAATGACACAGATGTGTTTATGGGTGATTTTGTATGGCAATTAACTCTTTTACCTTAGTGGAATTTGCAAAAGCGCAAGTGACCAGTCTCGATAATCAAGACAGATTTGAACAGCTGTTACAAACCCTTGCGACGGTGATTGAGTGCGAGGCCATTGCTCTATTGGCGCTGCGTGGCGAAGTATTAAAACCACTTGCTATTAAAGGGCTTACACCCGATACACTCGGTAGGCGTTTTGTTATTGGCGAGCATCCGCGTTTTGCAGCAATTTGTGAAGCAAAAGAACCTGTGCGTTTTGCATCATCTAGCCCTTTACCCGACCCTTATGATGGCCTAGTTGCTGATCACCCCGGTGATTTACCTATTCACGCTTGTATGGGCTTACCACTTTATTTTGCCGAGCGTTTAATTGGCATTTTGACCTTTGACTCACTAAAGCCCAACGCCTTTGACGACTTAGGCCAAGACAAACTTGATGCTCTAGCCGCCATCGCTGCAGCCACCTTAAAAATTGCCCTCACACTCGATGAATTAGAACAGCGCAATTCACGCTCGCATTTACTAATGGCAGAGCTTAGCCAAGAAGCTATCGCCCGTGATGGCAACGAATTAATTGGCGACAGCCAAGCCATGGTAAAGCTAAAGCAAGAAGTTAATTTAGTCGCTGCATCGCCTTTTAGCGTGCTTATTCAAGGTGAAACAGGCGTAGGTAAAGAGCTTATTGCACGGCGCTTGCACTTACAGTCAAGCCGCGCCGATAAACCTTTGGTGTATGTAAACTGCGCTGCTCTGCCTGAAAACTTAATTGAAAGCGAGTTATTTGGCCATGTAAAAGGCGCATTTACCGGTGCCGATAAAAACCGCGCGGGTAAATTTGTGTTGGCCGATGGCGGCACGTTATTTTTAGATGAAGTGGGCGAACTGCCACTCGCAGCGCAAAGTAAACTTTTGCGCGCGCTACAATCCAATGAAATACAACCCGTTGGCCAAGATGATATTCATTATGTTGATGTACGCGTAATTGCCGCAACCAACCGCGATTTAGCAGAGGAAGTAAATAACGGAAACTTTCGCGCCGATTTATTTCACCGTTTGAGTGTATACCCCGTTACTATTCCACCGCTGCGCGCTCGAAATGGCGATATTGCCTTATTGGCAGGTTATTTTGTCGAGCAATCACGGCGCAAACTAGGCTTGCAACAGCTTAAAATCGCCAAAGATATGCTGCCCTATTTAAATGCCTATCATTGGCCTGGCAATGTGCGCGAACTAGAACATGTGATCAGCCGCGCGGCACTGAAAGCATCGGTAAATGCCAAATCTCCCATTGTAATAATCAACCCGATTGATTGCGGCGAATTAGTAAGGGAACTGGCAATTGACGGCACAAGTAGCGATGAGCCAAAGGCTAGCCCAATTCAAACGCAGCAATTTTTGCTAAAACCCGATGAAAGCCTAAAACAAGCAACAGAGCGCTTTCAAAGCGAGATGATACGCAACACGCTAACAGCTCATAATGGCAATTGGTCGGCCGCAGCACGAGGACTTAACACCGACCGCGCTAATTTAACCCGCCTTGCAAAACGTTTAGGTATTAGTGTAACAAAGCAGATTAGTTGATTTGATGCTTAGGAGCGAAATAAGAGAATAGAGAAATCTGATTACAACTTCCTGTGCATCATAAAGCCCATCCATGGGCTTCATGTTACTTTTCTTTGCTTCGCCAAAGATAAAGTAACCAAAAGAAAGGCGACCGCTCTATCAAACTTTATCCGCAAAGCAACTTTGAATTTTTAGATAAACGCCATGAAGCGGCATCCATGCCTAAGCATGGCTTACTCGACTCGCTGCGCTTCCTGTCTCGCATTATCAATCCAAAGTAGATTTCGGGTTTGATATAAGCGTATGGGAATGCAGCAACAGCTTGTAAAGTCGCAAT